>DASRPK010000098.1:0-2179 GCA_035646395.1 Gemmatimonadaceae bacterium
GCCGTGGCCATGTTGCGGAGGTCGGACTTCATCGACGCGACGTAGGCCTTCTCCTTCGTGTTCGCGAACTTCGGGATGGCGATAGCAGCCAGAATACCGATGATCACGACAACGATCAGGAGCTCGATCAGGGTAAAGCCCTTGCGATTCTTGTTGCTCATGCGTGTGGTCTCCGTAGATCCCATTGTGAGGTGGAAGTCGCCCAAGAGGCCGAAGCCGTGTTCAGGAAAGGCAACACGTGGACCAGATCAGGGCGCCGAGTCGAAACAGTTATCCTGCAACGTCTTGGCTGAATCCCTCGACCGCTGGTGACCGCCTCACGAGCCGTGAATTGCGATCCGTCTTGCAGTCTGCGACGGCCGATCGGCCGCCCGGATCCCCTTCTCTGTCCCCATGCTACCACCCTCACTACGGGCGTAGCGACCCGGGAACACAGGCTAGACGGCATGTCGGCCTAACGGGTAACAGTGTTTCTGCAGAAATTGCCTAGCGTGTGCGCCGCGTCACGGGACGACCAAGGTTGAAGCGCACGATATGCCAGAATGCCGCCACGCCATCCTTCCAGCCGATTTTTTTGCCCTCCGCATAGGTGCGCCCTGAGTAACTAATTGGTACTTCCCAGATACGGGCCTCTGCCTGAGCCAGACGCGCGGTCACCTCAGGCTCGAATCCGAATCGATCAGTCGTGAGGACCAGCGACCGAGCCAGGTTGCCGCGAATCGCCTTGTAGCACGTTTCCATGTCGGTGAGGTTCAGGTTCGTGAACATGTTGCTCACCATCGTCAGCAGTGAATTGCCGACGCTGTGCCAGAAGTACAGCACGCGATGCGAGCCGCCGAGGAACCGCGATCCGAACACCGCATCCGCCTTCCCTTCGATGATCGGATCGAGCAGCAACGGCCAGTCCGAAGGATCGTACTCGAGATCCGCGTCCTGCACGATCACGACGTTCCCCGTGCTGCGCGCCAGCGCGGTACGAATCGCGGCGCCCTTCCCTTCGTTCTGCTCCTTGTGCACGACGATATCCACCAATCCCTCAGCGACGAGGGTGTCGAGGATTTCGCGCGACCGGTCGGTCGAGCAGTCGTTCACGCAGATGACCTCCATCTGCACCGGCACCGAACGTACCTGTTCAACGATCATCCGGATCGTGGATTCCTCATTGTAAACCGGGATGAGGACCGACAGTCGCACATCGTCGGGATCGATCGGCGTTCGACCGCGCAGGCGCGGCGGCGTCGATTCGATGGCAAGCGTCCCATGGGGGGTCAGGAAATGGGCTCGGCTCATGGCACGGGGGTCGGTGATAAGTCGGCGAGAAAAAAGATAGTGAGATGACGCCAGCGCCGGATGCGGGCATTCACACGCAACCCGTTCACGGCGAGACACGCTCATAGATAAACGCATCGGGCAGCTTCCCGACGCGACGCAACGTCGCCGGATTCCCGTCTGCGAGAAACTCGGCGGACTTCACGCTTTGTTGGTTCATGACGATGACATAACGCGGCTCGTACGTCGTAATGATGCGCTGCAACGCGTCGAGATCTTCAGCGTCGGTCAGGGGGCGCAGGCGGTGGGCTGCAAGAAACGATGAGACGGGCGTCGCGCGGCGACCAGTGTAGAGATGCACGATTAGGTCGTTTTCCGTAGCGATGACGTCTTCAGGCGCCGTGAAGCGATTCACCCACTCTACAACCGCACGCGCCCGACCCCCTGCCTGGCTCTGGATCGAAGCCCACCATTGCTGCCGGTATCCACGCGCGTTGTACGCCAGGAAGCCGGCCAACGGCACGAGAACGAGGACCAACGCCGCCGTTCGTAGCCATCTGGCGCGCCCCGATGGCTTCCATTGCCACGCGAGGTTCGCACCGTTCCACACGGCGATGACCAACAGCGGCCAGATGGCCCAGAGAAAGCGATTGGCGTCGAATGGCCACAGAAGCACGGTGCCGATGTACAGCGCCAGGAATATGACGCTCACCGGCATCCGCCTGACGAGACTCCACACCCCAGCCAGGCCAAGTGTCACGACAACCGCGAGCGCCAGCACTCGTAGCCCCTGGCTGGGCACCGGCGCGAGCATGTAGCTCAGCATTCCGTGGAGCCCCCTGAGGTTTCGCCCGACGACGTTGCGGGCAAAGTCCCAGCCGCCACTCTCGTATCCCTCGCGCATCCACGG
>DASRPK010000099.1:0-3354 GCA_035646395.1 Gemmatimonadaceae bacterium
CAGCGGTCGCCTCCTCTAGCGTTTTGCCCTGCTTCTTCAGTTCGCCGGCACGGGCCGACACCGTGGTCAGCAGCGTCTTGTAGGTGGCGACAAGGCCCGCGTCGCCCATGGGTCCGTGGCTCGGCACGATCCGCTTCGGCTGCAGTTTTTCGAAAACGCTCATGCTGGCCAGCCACTGCCGAACCGTCGAGTTGCCCACATTAGGAAGCGCGGTCATCACGACGTCACCGGAAAAGAGAACGCCATCCGGCTCGACAAAAAACGCAGTGTCACCCCGTGTGTGGTTGTAGCCCATCGCCAGCACGCGTACGCGAACGCCGCCGAGGTCAACGGTGTGTTCACGATCGAATGAGACGTCGGCCTTGCGAAACTCCGCGCCCTGTAGAAGTTCGGCGTTCGCCGGGCTGAAACCGCGAAATCGATCGGCGGTCGCGAGACCCTGCTCCGCGATCTCTTTCTGCTGATCCTGTGACCGGATCATTTTTGTATGCGTCGGAAATCCGTTGGCGCCTAAATCGTGCTCAGGGTGGAAGTGGGTGGTCGCCAGATACAGTTCCGGGGTCTTGCTCACCTTTTGAATTTCTCTCGTCACCGTCTGTCCGTTGCGGTTGCCCAGGCCGGTATCGACAACGAACGTTCCCCGGGTGCCGACGATGATGCCGATGTTCGGAACCATTCCAACGTTGTTGTCAGGGATGACATACACGTGTTCCGTGATCTTCTCAGTCGCGTTCTCGCGAACGAGCGGTGGTGCAGCCGGAGCGCCACCTCCGCGCTGGGCGCTGGCCGTGATCGAAACCGCAAGGAATAAAAGTGCTGTTGATGCGACGCGATATTGTCGAGTCATATGCTCACTGTCCTGGCTCTTCGGCCGCCGGCGAAAACCGTCGCTCGAAGAGGATGTAGGTCCATCGGGGGTCCCGTTCAGCATCGGCCGGCGTATGGCTCAACGCCGACTGGCGCATCCTGGCAATTACTTGATTCTGACGTCCGGCGCTGACCGCTTCGCCCCTGTCCCATTCCAGCCGGTAATCCCAGGCGGTATCTCTGAGCGCGACATACATTTCCGCGCTCCGGATGGACCAGCACAGGCCCAGAGCCGCGACTAACGCCGGCACAAAGGGGCGGCCGGAGCGAACGCGCTCGAGGAGCGCGCTGACCGCGACATAGGTGACCATCGCGTATCCGATGCCGGCCGGCAGCCCGATGCGGTCACGAGTATAGAGGAACGCGAGCGCGCTGCCGCCTACGATGAGCACGCCTCCGAACGCGGCGATGACCTGATCCCGATGCGGGCGCCTGCGGATTCCCGCGAGACCCACGACTACCACGGCTGTGGTCGCGACAGATGACAGCACGTGCAGCCACATCCACACCGGTACATCGCTGAGGGTAAGCGCCCGGACGAACTGAAACCTGCCGGCACGCGGTTCCGAGGCGACCACAGTCAGCATCGTCGAACCGACGTTGTACAGCCACAAAACCCACGGGGCATCACCGAAGCGCGCGGCGCTCTCCGCTGGGCTGATGCTGGAGAAACCGAATCCCGTTTCCGGTGACCCCATGAGGCTGGGAGCGAATCCCAGGCGAGCGATCAGATAGATCGTCAGGCCGGCCACGGCCGCGGCGGCGCTTCGCCACGTTGCACCGGGTGCCTTCATCACCCACCCGACAAGAGCGAGCGGAACGATCAGAACGGCCAGCTCGAGCCACAACAGACCTGCGAGCGTCAGTGGCAACAGCACCCACTCGTACCCGCGCAGACGTGGCGTCATGAGCAACAGCGTCACGGTGAGGACGATTAGCATCGACGTCGCGTACGCGTTCAGAGGCACGAAAAGGAAAAGAATCCTGGACGTGTGCAATCCGACCGCGATGCTCAGTGCGAGGATGGCGGCCGTCACCCGCGGCCACCCGTCCGGCCGGAACATGAGCGCGAGCGCCAGAAGAATCAGCGCGAACTCGACGATGACGATGCCCTGGTAGATACCGAGATTGAGACCGGCGGCCTGATATCCGAGCCTGGTGAATACGTCCAGAAACGGACGATATTCAGCGCTTTTTGTAAGCGAGTCGCTGAGGACCTCGTGCCAGGATCGGGTGTCGCCGGCCGCCGACAGGTTGACCGCCGTATCGACGTAGGACCACTGAACCTGACGGAACGCGCTGCCGACAAGCAGCGTGACTCCGATACACCAGATAAGGACGATGCGTGAGATGGTGCGTAGTTTCTCACAGACGCACGGTTCCGACCTCAGCCGGCATGCGGCTTGCCCAGTCCCCTGCCAGCGCACGGGCGCACGTCACAAACAGAGGACGGAGGGTCTTCAGATGAAACGTCATATCGCAGTGATTTCCCTCTTGGTCGTTGCCGCTGGCATCGTGGCATCGGCCGATACGCTTGTCCTCACCAACGGACGGCGCATTCCCGGTGAGTTGCTGGGGGTGTACGGGCGCGAAATCGAGTTCGAGGAACGAAGTGGATTCGGCCGCCGGATCGTCCGTGTGCCGCGTGCGGAGATCGACCGCATCGAGTTCGTGGACGACCGCAATTCGCGAGACTCCGCACGCCCCGAAGACGGCAGGGTCGTACCGCCGCGTCTGCGCGAACGGAACGTCACGGTCAACCCGAATGAACCCTGGGTCGATACGGGTATCAACCTGCGCAACGGGCAGGAGGTTTACTTCCAGACTTCCGGCCAGGTGACGTGGTCACCCAACCGGCGTGTTGACGCGGACGGCACGCGCAACTCGAAGCCCGATACGAACCGGCCGCTCCCCGAGCGAAACAGCGGCGCGCTGATTGGACGGATCGGCGAGCGCGACATCTTCTTTATCGGCACCGACATGGGACCGTTCCGCGTGCGCGGCAACGGCCGGCTCTACCTCGGCGTCAACGACGACAGGCTCGACGACAACACGGGCTCTTACCGGGTGATCGTCTCCTACTAGGCCCAAGCTGCGACGTAGTGTCCGCCTTTAGGCGGACCCACCGGTCAAATGCCGCAACATGCGTTGCCGATGCTCGACTTCCCGGTCCGTCAGCTCGGCAGCGCGAAACGGGGATTCAACCACCGTGTTTGCCACGAATGAGCGCGGCTGCATAGGCGCAAGATAAGGCAGCACGCGCGCCGTCCGCCGTTCTCTGGCCTGCCGAAACGCCTCAAAACACACGACCTGGCCCGACTGTGGGGACATCGCCACCCTCCAATAAGCATCTTTGGCCGGGGGTGTGACAGCCCAGGTCACTCCTTCGCCGACGGATTCCGGCCCGGCCTCGGAGTGCAAGCATCCGCCTTCGCCGATGGCTTCAGGCCGCTTCGGCGGGACAGGCTCCCGTTGACTTGTGAGCCG
>DASRPK010000100.1:0-47365 GCA_035646395.1 Gemmatimonadaceae bacterium
GCGTGGATGAGTGCCAAGAAGGACAGCCTGGTCAACATCGGCGGTTGGATTGCGGTCCGCGACGAAGAGCTGTTCGAGGAACTGCGCAGCCTCGTGGTTCTGTATGAGGGCCTTCACACGTATGGCGGGCTGGCCGGCCGGGACATGGAAGCAATGGCGATCGGTATCGAGGAATCGGTGCAGGACGATCATATCCGTTCGCGCATCGGCCAGGTGCGGTACCTCGGCGAACTGCTGACCGGTTGGGGCATACCGATGGTGAACCCGGTGGGCGGCCACGCGATCTTCCTGAACGCCAGGTGCTTCTATCCGCACCTCGCGCAGGACCAGTTCCCGGCACAAACGCTGGCCGCTGAGCTCTACCTGGATTCCGGCATCCGCAGCATGGAGCGTGGGATCGTGAGCGCCGGTCGGGATCCCGACACCGGTGACCATCACCGTCCCGCGCTCGAGCTGACCCGCCTGACGATTCCGCGGCGCGTTTATACGCAGGCCCACATGGATGTCGTGGCAGAGTCGGTCAAGGCAGTGTACGACGCGAGAGCGAATTCCCGTGGACTCGTTATGGTGCACGAGCCGCGGCTCCTGCGGTTCTTCCAGGCCCGGTTCGCCCCCCGCTGAAGGGGAGCTCTACTGCTCATCCTGCATCGGCAGTGGACGAGCCATGGCGCGCATACGAACGCGCGCGTCGGCAAGATTGAACGTTCGCCACATGTTGTAGACGAAGCCAAGCGCGCCGAGGCTGTAGAAAACTCCACCAATAGCAACTGTCATGGCTCCAGCCTGGCCGACATGCGGCCTGACGATGAAGCCGACAACCATTCCCGCCAGGCCGCCATTGGCGAGCCACCAGTGCCCGACCGCCAATCGACGACTGAACAGCGGATGTCCAAATAGCCTGGGGAGCAGCTGATATCCAACGCCAAACACCATCATCGTCAGAAAGCCGACGACATTCATGTGGGCGTGCGCTGGCCGATAGACGAGCCAGGGTGAATAGGCAGCCATCGCGATTCCCAGGAGGATGCCGAGGGCAAACCAGGCGAGGCTTGCTCGAATGAACGCTTTCACGAACCAATCCATGATTCTCCTCGTTAATTGGGAGAAAATCAACGGCGCGGTTTCGCCGCGCCGTTGATTCCACCCGACCTGTTGTTCGTCAGAAGGCGACCACTCCCTCTACCACGAAGCCCTTGAACCGGCCTCCGTTCCGGATATCAGTGGTGGGGAAGTCACGGTACTTCTGGTTCACCCACTCGCCCTTCAGCATCACGTTCGGGGTGAGGAACCAACCCGCACCAAACTGCGATCGATCGGCACCCACCTTCTCTGTCATTCCCGGCAGCTCACCCCTGGCGGTGTTGTACCGCGCGGCGATGAACATCATTTCGTCAGCGAAGAAGCGATACGTCGCTTCGGCGGCATACTGATTCCATGTACGACGATCAACTTCAGTCGCCGCGTTGACGCCCTTCGCCTGTTCGATGACGCCGAACAGTTCCAGGCCGCGCACCTTCACGAACGGGTTGAGCTGGTAGCTCGTTACGGAGCGGCGGAACAGCGGATTGATGAGACCCGAGCTCGCCTGCGCGCTGGCCGTGGCCGCGGTATTCTCGAGGACGAAGAAGTAGCGCGAGCCAGCGCGGTCACCGGCGAACAGCGTGCCGGCGGGCGACTTCCTGTTCGAGTAACGCGATCCTGTGAGACGGACACGGACATCGGGGTTCAACTGGCGATCGAAACCGAGCTTCGCGATGTAAGCCGGTGCCCGGTCATCAGGCGTCAGGATGTTGCCCTTGATCTCACCACCGGTCATGGCGCCCATCGCCATGAAGCCGTTGGCACGCAGGTACAGCTCGGCGCCAACTTCCGTAGTGAAGGCATCCATGATCAGGTTGCCGACGAACGAATTATACAGTGCGTTGCCGTTATCCGAGCGACGGAAGTGCGCGTCACCGTAGTTCACCTCGAAGTGGCCGGCGCGGATGGTGACGTACTTCATCATCGTCTTCAGCGCCTGGATTTCGAGCGGCGAGTCGTCAATCAACAGGTAACCATCCTTTACCCACGTCTCGTTATGGTGACGCGAGGAGAGATAACTGGTCATCGCGACGCGGATGCCGGGGGCGAGCTGCGCGTTGATGTAGAGATTCGCGCTCGCGTTGTTGAACCCGTGCCCGATCTGCATCAACTGGTTGGCGTTCACATTGTTGGTGACTCTGGGGGCCGCGGTGTTGCTGTGGCCGAGTCCCTGGAACTGCTGCGTGAATGCGCCGCCGAAGTTCAGCTTGAAGCCATCGTAGGGAACGGCGTCATCCTTCGGATTCTCGAAGACGTTGATGCCGCGCTTGTCATTGGGCCGCAGGTGCTGGATTTCGATGGCCGGCGCAAAACTCAGCGAGGGCCTCGGTGCCGGTGCGGGAGCCGCAGAATCGGGACGTGACGGCTTCGTCGAATCGGCTGGCGCGTTGTTTTGCGCTCCAGCTGTCGCACCGGCCATCAGGAGAACGGCGAAGAACGAGAGGTTGCGTGTCATTGGGGTACCTATAAGTGGAAGATCAGACGGAGCGGTTTGGTTCAATTCTTGAGCAGAAGGTCAAAGCCAACGGTGACCTTGTCGTGAACTTTCATGGTGCCGAGCATGAGCGACGGCGCCTTGAGGCCGTGGTCCTTCATGCTGAGCTCGTGCTTTCCCGTGAGCTGGAGCGTGCCTTCCGGTCCGGCTTTCGCCAGGGCGGTGATGGTGACGTCTTTCGTCACGCCGCCTAACGTCAGAGAGCCTTCAAGGGTCACGGTCATGCCGGAGTCCGCGGCGGCAACCGTATAGTCCTTCACCGCGAATGTGATCGAGTCGAACTCGGCGACCTTGATCGCCTTTTTCATGTGGCCCGTCATGGTCCCGTTACGGCAATCGAGCGTGGCGGACGGAATGGAAACGAGGACCGAATCGATGGCTTTTTCGCCGGCGAGCACGCCGCCAAGGGCATCTTCGCCAGATGCGACGATATGAGTGTTGAAGACAGGTGCCTGGCACTCCCATGCCCGCACGCTCGACGTTCCCTTCACCCAGATCCGGCTTGCCGACTCGACGTCTATCGTCGCGGGCGCTGGCTGCAAGGCGAATGCTCCGGGAAAAACCAGTAGACCGAAGAGGGAAATGTTCAGGGACTTCCGCATTGTTTTTCTCCTGGTGACTCAGTCGGCCGCTCGTTGCGGCTCAACGGCAAACTGGCTGAAAGAGGGGTGGCTCGTGTCGGGCACCTTCACGAACCCGCGTAGGATTCCAGCGGCTCGTCGGTCAGGTCTTCCCTGACGCACCGCAGTTCCAGGCGACCAGCGTCATCACAGCCTTTCCGGCGACGGGGATATCACTCTCGATTCGAACCGGCACCCGTCTGGCATCGTCGGTGAAGTGGATCCGGATCAAACCGACGCCGGTGCCGTATCGCCGCGGATCCTTCACGCGCAGCTCGACTTCGATCGTCGCCATCTCGCCAACCCCGGTGGCGATGGTGTCTCGACCAACCATCTTCACGGAGATCGGGTTACGCGCTGGCTCGTAGTGCCGGTCGAATTCGTAGAGCGAGTCGCTGACGAGTGGGATGGTGCGCAGGAAGTAGATGAAGGAGAGTTCGTCCAACGGCACCCCGGTCGCCGTTTCCCCGGTCGCCCCGTCGAGTCCTTCCCATCGACGTTCATCCGGGAACAGCTCCACGGCTTCATTTCCGGTCCAGAGGGGATGTTTCTCACGCTTCTGGAATCGCAGCGCCACCAGCCGCGAAGGTTCGAGCCACGATTCGGTGCGGTCCATCGCCTTGATGAAACCGAATCCGACCGAGAAGTCGAATCGCAGCAGGAAGACAGGGTGTCCGCGCACGCTATCAGCTTCGATGGTCATGACACTGCGACCAGATGCCGGCACGCGACTCAGCTTGACTCGGTACTCCAACCGTTCGCCGATCGCGAAGGGGAGCGAGTCCGGTTGTTGTGCGTGAAGCAACGTGTTCGGTACTGCCAGCGCGCCAAAAACCAGCCCGGTCCAGATCCCTTTCAATAGAAGGGGAGTTGTTGCGCTGTTCATCCGGCTCTCCTGGAAGTGGCATCCCTGCCTGCGCTTCCACGATCGTCGCGAACCACGCCGGCTAAAGTCGGCTATCGACCCCGCTCGTCGTCAGGGAAACCCTCACCGAGGTCCAGTAGTCTCCCGACTTTGACAAAGGCTCGGACTTGCCAAACTGCTCGTCACATACCCTGACCCAGTAACGTCTTCCAGGAGTCAAGTCAGTGTCCGACCTCTCGATAAACACCACTGCCATGCTCGCGCAGCTCTGCACACGGCGGGGGGTCCTTCGATCCGGCGCAGTGACCGCGGAGTCAGACCCGGGGATGTTCGGCATGGTGACCGCCCTCGTCGTGCAGGCGTAGGAGCGACGACATGCAGGACCTCATCGCGAAACTCCTGAAGGTTCCACTGGCCGGCAAGCTGGTGGGCGCGCAGGCGATCGTCGTCGCGTTATGCGGCGTGCTCGTCGCAGCCCTTGGCTTGCGCCCGGCGGGACCCGAGGGGATCCTGTTGCTTGCGGTGGCGGGGTTGAGCGGGTTGCCGATCACGATCGCGCTGGTCAACATCGCGCTTCGTCCGCTGCGGCAACTCGAAGCAACAGCACGTCGCGTCGGTGAAGGTGACTACGACGCACGTGTCCCTGACACGCTCCTGGCGGATCGCACGATGATGCGCGTGGCGAGGACGTTCAACACTCTGCTTGATCGTCTGACCGAAGACCGAAGCAGGATGCGCGACCTGGCATCACATGTCATCCGCAGCGGCGAAGAGGAGAGAACTCGCACTGCCATTGAACTTCACGAATCCGCCGCGCAAACGATCGCGTCGGTGTCGTGGCAACTCGGTGCCCTGGCACGGGACGTGTCCGATCAGGAACTCGGACACCGACTCCTTCTCGTGAAGCGGTTGACCGAAGACGTGCTCGAGGACGTGCGACACCTGGCCGATACGATGCACCCGCGGGTGCTGAGCGATCTTGGTCTCGCGGCGGCGCTGACGCAGCTCGCGCGAAAGGTCCAGGCAGAATCGGGTGTACGCGTGTCGGCAAAAGTGGAGCGGACGCTGGATAAGTGCATCGATCCGGAGGTTGCCGGTGCACTGTACCGCACTGCGCAGAAAGCAGTGTGGAACGCGGTCCATCACGGTCAACCAAAGTCGGTGCGTATCTGGCTATTCGCGCGCGGATCGACGATCCGCCTCGAGGTGATTGATGACGGTGCTGGATTCGATGTGAAGACGGCTGAATGCAATCGCCGCCGCGGTAGTGGCATCTTCGGCATGCGTGATCGGCTCGCGCTGGTGAACGCAAACCTCATTGTGGAAAGCATACCGGGGGCCGGTACCCGGGTATGCGCGTATATTGAAAACCAGACTCTGGCAGCAGAGAGGACAGCATGATGAACGACGTCATTCGAGTCATACTCGTCGATGACCACGCGGTCGTGCGTGCGGGGCTCAAGGCCGTCCTCGGCGGAGCCAAAGACATCGACGTAATCGGCGAGGCGAGCAATGGTCGCGAAGCGATCGCACTGGCGGAACGGCTCAAGCCCGACGTCGCGGTGATGGATCTTTCGATGCCCGAGGTCGACGGTCGAGAGGCCACGCTCGAAATAGTAAAAAAGGGACTTCCCACGCGCGTGCTGGTCCTCACGATGCACGCCGAAGAGGAGTACCTGATGTCGGCGCTCGAAGCGGGGGTGGCCGGCTATCTCGTCAAAAGCGCCGCCGACCGCGAGCTGGTCAACGCGGTGCGCGCGATTGCGCACGGCGACATGTACATGGGTCCCTCGGCGGGTCGCGTACTCGCGAAGTCGATCACTGCGAAGGATCCGGCGAAGGCGGAACGCGACAAATACGAGAAGCTCACCGAACGTGAGCGAGACGTGCTACGGCTGACGGCCGAAGGCTACAGCGCGCCGGAGATTGGACAGAAGCTGTTCATCAGTCCCAAGACCGTGGACACCTACAAGCAGCGTATTCACGAGAAGATGGGCTTCGCGCACCGCGCGGACTACGTGAAGATTGCCCTCCGGCTGAAACTGATCGGCAGCTGAAGGCGGATAGGATGGGCAGGCGGGCAAACGGGCACCTGGTCGACGGGATTGGCGTAAGTCTGCGCCCGCCATACGATTCCCGTATGACTGACAACGTGACCGCACATGGCCGGCCGGAGAGTGGTGTCGACGCGCGGTTGAGCGCCATCGTCAACATCGCGGCCGACGCGATCATTGCGATCGATTCGTCGCAATACATCACGCTGTTCAACAGTGGCGCAGAGAAAATCTTCGGCTACAGCGCCGATGAGGTCATTGGACAACCGCTCCAGATCCTGCTGCCGGAAGGAGTCCGCCGCCGGCACGCCGAACACATTCGCGATTTCGCCGCATCTGAGACGAGTGCCCGACGAATGGGCGAACGCTCGGCAATCTCGGGCCGACGGAAGAGCGGTGAGATTTTTCCCGCCGAGGCGTCGATTTCGAAAGCGATGGTTGACGGCGAGTGGATGTTCACCGTGATCCTGCGGGACGCCACGGAACACAAACGCACCGAGGCCGCGTTGCAGTTTCTCGCCGAAGCCGGCAAGGACCTGAACCGGTCGCTCGACTTCGACGAAACTGTGGAACGCGCGGCTCATGCCGCGGTTCCCGTCCTGGCCGATTGCTGTGTGATCGACATCCTGAACGAGGATGGGCAGCTCACCTCGTTCTCCGTCGCGGCGTCGTCGCCTGACGAGGAGGCGCGACTTCGCGCCGAGCGGGTTTCGCGGACGCTGCGACCGGGTATCAGCCAACTGCAGCGCGTGGCGCGTGAACGCACCGCACCCCTCGTGCTGCCCTCGCTGGCGACGGCTGACCTTGTCCATGCCGGCGTTGACCCGGCTGCTGTGCGATCGATGACGGACGTTCCGGTCCGGTCATTGATGATGTTCCCGCTGGAGTTGCGCAGCCACGTGAATGGCTTGATGACGCTCCTCATCACGCATTCCGAGCGGCGTTATGATGACAGCTATGTGGTTCTCGCGCGGGAGCTGGCCGCCCGCATTGCCCACGCCATCGACAACGCGCAGCTATATCAGAAGTCCCGTCAGGCAGTGGCGGTCCGCGATGAGGTCGTCGCCATCGTGTCGCACGACCTCCGGAACCCGCTCAGCGTCGTGAAGATGTGCGCGTCCACGCTCTCCGTGGAGCCGCTGCCGGATGCGGCGACCGTCACCGACCTCGCGCGCACGATGCACCAGTCGGCCGAGTGGATGCACACCATCATCCAGGACCTGCTGGACGTGGCGCACCTCGAGTCGGGGAGGCTGACACTGCGACACGAGCGAGCATCGACAGCTGACGTGATCGAGAAGGTCGTAGAACTTCACGCACCTCTGGCAGAAGAGCGCGACCTCGTGCTGACCAGCGATGTGCCGCCTGATGTGCCGTCGATCAGCATGGACATCGGTCGAATCGGGCAGGTGCTGGCCAACCTGATCGGCAACGCCCTCAAGTTCACGGAGCCTGGCGGAAGCATAACCGTCTCAGCGGGAGTAAGGGACGACAATAGAGTGGTCGTTTCCGTGTCTGACACGGGGCGCGGAATCAGCGCCGACGACCTGCCGCGTCTGTTCGACAGGTTCTGGCAGGCCAGCCGTGGCGACTTGAAACGCGGTACCGGCCTTGGGCTCGCGATTGCGAAGGGAATCGTCGAGGCGCACGACGGTCGCATATGGGTGGAGAGCACTGAGGGGAAGGGCGCAACGTTCTCGTTCTCGCTGCCAGTCGCATGAGGTAGGAGGATTGAGAGGCCCGGGATCGGGAGATTCCGCACGTCGCAGTCGGCATTCTTCCGCTGACACCGATTCAAGAATTCAACGAGAATGCGCCAGGAACTGCCAGGAGCATTCATGTCGGCGCCGAGGATTCTGATTGTCTACGGGACCACCCACGGGCAGACCGCCAGGATCGCCGGTCGGCTCCAGCAGATACTGGAGCAGGACGACTTTCAGGTCACAGTCTCAAACGTCAAGGAAGAACCCGTTCTTTCACTGAACGGATTCCATGGCGTCATCGTCGGCGCCTCTGTCATCGCTCGCGGACACCAGCCTGCGGTGGCGGCGTTCATTCGAGCGCACCGCGCAACGTTGAATGCGATGCCCTCCGCGTTTTTCTCGGTCAGTGCCTCCGCGGGAAGCGCGAGTGAGGGAGGACGCGCTGCTGCCCGCCGGGTCCGGGATGCATTCCTGGCCGAAACAGGATTCTCTCCGGCGATCTCGGAATGCGTCGCCGGTGCGATCCGGTACACGCGCTACAACCTGCTGCTCAAGTGGTACATGAAGCGCGCTTCCAGGAAGAACGGAGGATCGACCGACACGTCGCGAGATCACGAGTACACCGATTGGGAGCAGGTTCGGAACTTCGCGCTTGCCTTTGCCGATCTTTTCCGGCTGCGCGCACAGGTCGCGGACATGGCCCGCGGACACCGTCGCGAAACCACTTCGCCGCCCGGTTTCAGTCTTCGAGGAGCGGAACACAGCTTCCGTGGACATTCATGATCGCCTTCATCAGGCGTCACCCGGCAACGAGCTACTTCCTGCTCGCCATCACGATCTCGTGGGTGGGCATACTCGCTATCGTCCTCCCGACGACGTTGCCGGCGCCTGAATCCGAGGCCGCGCGTTTGTTCATGGCCGTTTACCTGGCGATGCTCGCGGGGCCCACCATCGCCGGCCTGACGATTACGGCGTTGGCGGGTGGCCGGGACGGCCTGCGTACGTTTTGGAAGCGACTGTTCGTGGGGCGAGTCGGGATGCGCTGGTATGCCACCGCTCTGTTCGTCGCTCCGCTGGCAATCGGCGTCACGCTACTGGCCCTTTCACTCGTGTCCTCCGATTTCGTGCCGGCGATTCTGACGGGCGACGCTGCGACCGCCGGCCTCTTGCCAGTGGAAACCAGATCAGCCTTCGTGCTGACTGGGCTCGCGGTCGGCGTGGGCGCCGGATTTTTCGAGGAACTGGGTTGGTCCGGCGTCGCCGTACCACACATGCTCGCGCAGCGGAAGCTCATGGCTACCGGTGTACGTGTCGGACTCGTGTGGGGTGCCTGGCACTTCCTGGCGATTTATTGGGGAAGCGCTGACGCGGTAGGCTCCGTGCCAGCCCCCGTTTATCTGCTCGTGGCGCTCTTTTCCTTCCTGGTGCCGTTTCGGATCCTGATGACCTGGGTGTACCAGAACACGCGCAGCACGCTGATCGGTGTGCTGATGCACGCGAGCCTGACGTCCAGCATGCTCATCCTCGGACCTCCCGTATCCGGGTACGAGCTGCTGACTTACGACCTGGCCTTCGGTGCCGTCCTCTGGATCGCCGTGGCAATCGTCCACGGGAAGCGCCTCCGTGAACTCGCGTCGCAACCCGACGTCGATTCACACCCGGCCCTGCAGGGCCTGTACGGGAAACCCTGACACTGCCGCCGGGGATTCTGCGCCGACAATTCAGGTAACTCCCGCCCGACTGCGTGGGCAGGGCGTCGGAGATTCTGGGTGCAATTGCGGACACGCCCGTCCGCCCCCCCACCATCCAGCTCCGAGGAACTCTCCTATGTCTCGCTCGCGCAGGGTTCGCACTCTGCTTTCGGTGAGCGCCGTTGCTGCAGCAGCCGCAGCGTACATGTTTGCCTGTGCACCTAGCCAGCGCTCCGGTGTCATGGCAGGCGCTTCCGACGCGGCATCGCGTGTGTACGTCGCTCCCGGCGCCCAGGACGAGTTCTACACGTTCATGTCCGGAGGATTTTCGGGACAGATCGCCGTGTACGGACTTCCCTCGGGGCGGCTGCTCAAGGTGATCCCGGTGTTCTCCCAGAACCCGGAGAACGGCTACGGCTACAACACGGAAACGAAGGCGATGCTCAACACCTCCCACGGCCTGATTCCGTGGGATGACACGCATCACCCGTCGCTCTCGCAAACGGCCGGCATGCATGACGGTCGTTGGATCTTCATCAACGCCAACAACACGCCGCGATTCGCCCGGATCGACCTGACGACGTTCGAGACGGTCGAGACGCTCGAAGTGCCTAACACGGGCGGGAATCACGGTGCGCCCTTTGTTACCGAAAACACGGAATACGTGATCGGCGCGACGCGGTTCTCCGTGCCAATCCCGCAGGCCGACGTCGCGATTGCCGACTTCGCAAAGTCGTTCAAGGGGACGATCTCCTTTGTCCGCGCCGACCAGCCGGGCAAGATGGACATCGCGTTCCAGCTGCTGGTGCCCGGCTTCAACTACGATCTTGGTCGTCCCGGAAAGGGACCGTCGCATGGATGGGCGTTCTTCACCACGTACAACACGGAGCAGGCGTACACGAAGCTCGAGGTGAATGCGTCAAAGAACGACTACGACTACATCGCCGCGGTCAACTGGAAGACGCTCGAGGCGTGTATGGCCCAGGGAAAGGCCCGGCAGATGCCGGCGAATTACGCGCACAACACGCTCGATCATAACAGCCACATCGCGTCGACCGAGATGAAGCGCAGCGTGAACGTGCTCAATCCGGCCGACTGCCCGAACAGCATCTATTACCTGCCGACGCCGAAGTCGCCGCACGGCGTCGACATCGATCCCACTGGTGAGTACATCGTCGGCGGCGGAAAGCTCGCTACGGTCATCCCGGTGCACTCGTTCTCGAAGATGATGAAGGCGATCGAGGCTAAGGCGTTCGAGAAGGAAGTCGAGGGGATTCCGGTCATCCGCTACGACCAGGTCATGGCGGGCGAAGTGCAGAACCCCGGGCTCGGCCCTCTGCATAACGAGTTCGACGACAAGGGCTGCGCCTACACGTCGGTCTTCATCTCGTCGGAAATCGTCAAGTGGTGCTTCAACGACTTCAAGGTCGTCGACCGCGTCCCGACGTACTACTCGATCGGCCACCTGATGGTCCCGGGCGGCGATACCAGGAAACCGTACGGCAAGTACGTGCTCGCGTTGAACAAGATCACGAAGGATCGCTACCTGGGCACCGGACCGGAGCTCGCGCAAGCCGGGCAGCTCTACGACATCTCCGGCGCGAAGATGACGCTGTTGCTGGATTTCCCAATGATCGGCGAACCGCACTACGCCCAGGCGATCGACGCGGCGATGATTCGCGACAAGCAGGTTCGCTTTTACAAGCTGACGGACAATACGCATCCGTGGGTGGCAAGGAGCGAACAGGAGACGGGGATTACGCGCCGCGGCAAGACCGTCCATGTGAAGATGACCGCGATCCGCTCGCACTTCGCACCGGACAACGTCGAAGGCGTCCAGGTCGGCGACACGGTGCTGTTCCATGTCACGAACCTCGAGCAGGACTGGGACGTGCCACACGGCTTCGCCGCGATGGGGAGCTGGAGCGACGCCGAGCTGCTCGTTATGCCGGGGCAGACGAAGACGCTCACGTGGATCCCGAAGTTCCCGGGCGTCTACCCGTTCTACTGCACGGACTTCTGTAGCGCACTGCACCAGGAGATGTCGGGATACGTTCGCGTGGGGCCGGCCGGCCGTTCGGTGGTGCAATAACGGCCGCGGGGCGCAGGTGGTCTCCCACACCGCCTGCGTCCCGACATCCCGCCTCGCCTTCCATGTCAGGACTCTATCATGCTTTCACGGAATTCCCGCATCCTCATTGGTGTCGCCGCGCTGTCCCTCATCGGGCTGTACTTCGTCCCGCTGTGGAACATCAACCTGGCGGCGCCGCAGTACCCCGAGGGGCTCGGCATGCGGATCTGGCTCGATGCGATCACGGGACTGAAGCCGAATGACCTGGGCAGCATCAACAACCTGAATCACTACATCGGCATGAAACCGATAGAGCCGGATTCGATTCCGGAACTTCGCTACATGCCGGTGATCGTCGGCCTGCTCGTGGCGACCGGGGCGGCGGTCGCACTGGCCGGCCGGCGTGCGTTGGCCTGGATCTGGTTAGGCGCCTTCGTTTTGCTGGGCATCGCTGGCATGATCGACTTCTATCGGTGGGGCTACGACTACGGGCACGACCTCGACCAGGAAAACGCGATTATCAAGGTTCCGGGGATGACGTACCAACCGCCACTCATCGGGTCGAAGAAGCTCCTCAACTTCACCGCCACGTCGTTGCCGGCTGCTGGCGCGATAATCGCGACGCTGTCGCTGGGACTCGGTGTAACCGCGTTACTCATCGGTCGCTCGCGCGCGTCAGTGCGACAGGCTGAAAGTGTGCAAATCCCGGTGTTGGCGTGAACACGTTTTCGCCGGCCGCTGCCGCCCCGTTGCTGATCGCGTGGATCCTGGTTTCCTGCTCCGATGACCGGCGGACGGCCGTGGAGGAACCATGCCGAACCTGTCCGACGATGGATCACGCGACGCATTTGACGCACACGGCGACCGCGGCAACCGCTTCGCCTGCGCGGGCGACCGATCTGGGTGCGTTAGGCGCACGGATCGCCGGTGCACCGGCGTTTGCGAAGATCGTCGTGCCGGCCGGCGTCTACCGCGAACCGACGATTGTCATCACGAAGCCGGTCGAGCTTGTGGGCCAGCCCGGCGCAATCCTTGATGGTGAGGGCGCCCGCACCGTTCTTCTCGTGCTTGCCGACGATGTCACCGTGACCGGGTTCACGATTCGCAACACAGGCTCATCGCAGGTCGCGGAACGCGCCGGGATCAAAGTAAGCGACGCGCGGCGGTGCCTCATTGCGCGCAATCAGTTTCACAACACCGCCTTCGGCGTCTATCTCGAAAAGACCAGCGGCTGCGTCGTGCGCGAAAACACCTTGCATGGAAGTGGCGCCACGCAAAGCCAGAATGGCAATGGGATACACGCGTGGAACAGCGAGCACGTGACGGTCCTTGAAAATGACATCATGGGCCATCGCGACGGCATCTACTTCGAGTTCGTGACCCATGGGCATGTGAGCAATAACCGCTCGGTGGCCAACTCGCGGTATGGACTCCACTTCATGTTCTCGAACGACTCGGAGTACCAGGGCAACACGTACCGGGAGAACGGCAACGGTGTCGCGGTGATGTATTCCTCGCGGGTCGCGATGCGACGCAACACCTTCGAGCGGAACCTCGGCGGCGCAGCGTATGGATTGCTGCTCAAGGATATCAACGAGTCGACGATCGTCGATAACACGTTCAACACGAACACGGTTGCGCTGCACCTCGAGGGTTCGAGCCGTAACACCGTCACCAACAATGTGTTTGCGCAGAATGGCGTGGCGCTCCGCATCCTCGCCAACGCCCAGGACAACGTGATCGAGCAGAACGACTTCAAGGCGAACACGTTCGATGTCGCGACCAACAGCCGCGCGAGCTATTCAACACTCCGCGGAAACTTCTGGGACCGGTACCGTGGGTACGATCTCGATCACGACGGCGTCGGCGACGTGCCGCACGCGCCGGTGACGCTGTTCGGGCTGTTCGTCGAGCAGACGCCCGCCGCTCTCGTCCTCCTGCGCAGCCCGTTTGTGGGACTCCTGGACCTGGCCGAGCGCGCGATTCCGTCCCTCACACCCGCGTTGCGCGATGAAGCGCCGCGCCTTCAGGCGAGGGGCACATGATTCAGGCCCGCCATGTGTCCAAGTCCTTCGGCGCGATCCAGGTCCTGCGGGACATCGACATCGACATTCCGCGCGGCGAGGTCACGGCGATCATCGGACCTAACGCGTCAGGCAAGACCACGTTCAACCGGATCCTGCTCGGTCTGGTGCAGCCCGATGCCGGCGAGATTCTGTTCGATGGCGCGTCGATCATCGGCGCATCAGCGTACCGCGAGCGCATCGGGTACATGCCACAGGCCGCGCGCTTCCCCGAAAATCTCTGTGCGGGGGACGTGTTCGAGATGATTGCCAATCTTCGTGGCACTTCGTCGGGCCGTGACAATGAGCTCCTGGCGACGCTTGGCCTGGCGCCAGTTCTCTGCACGCCATTCCGGCAACTCTCCGGTGGAACACGGCAACGCGTCAACGCCGCGCTGGCGTTCCTGTTTCAACCGGAGTTGCTGATTCTGGACGAGCCCACCGCGGCCCTGGACCCGTTGTCGAGCTCCATACTCAAGGACAAGATCCGGAAGGAGCGGTCGAATGGCCGCACGTTCATCATGACGTCGCACGTGCTCAACGAGCTCGAAGAACTGGCCGATAACATCGTGTTCCTGCTCGATGGGAGCGTCAGGTTTGCCGGCCGTCCGCAGGAGCTGATGGCGGCCACGGGTGAAGGGGGTCTGGAACGCGCCGTCGCTGCGGTCATGCGGAAGCCCACCATCGTGTGTTCGGAGGCCGCGTGAAGACCGTGACGCGCATCATGCGCTACGTCCTGCTCGACGTGTTGCGCAACCGATGGGTGCTCGGGTACGCGCTGTTCTTCCTGGTTGCGACCGATGCGCTGCTGCGATTCGATGGCACAGGCGCTCGGGCGATCATCAGCCTGCTCAACCTCGTACTGCTTCTCGTTCCACTCGTGACCATTGTCTTCGGGACGATGTACTGGCATGGGGCTCGCGAGTTCAACGAACTGCTGCTCACGCAACCCATCGACCGTTCGTCGTTATTCCACGGACTGTTCGCGGGCCTGGTCCTGCCGCTGTCAGCGGCATTCGTCGCCGGCGTGAGCATTCCGTTCCTCCTCCACGGCGCATTGGAGAATCCGGGAGCATTGGCGCTGCTGCTCGTTGCCGGCGTTGCGCTGACCGCCGTGTTTGGCGCGATGGCGATCCTGGTCGCCGGACTTTCGTCTGACCGTCTGCGAGGATTGGCCGCGTCGCTGGCGATCTGGCTTGCGACGACAGTCCTTTACGACGGCTTTGTTCTCTGGTTCACCATCGCGTTTCGCGACGCCTCCCTGGAGCGGCCGCTACTCGCGTTGACTCTGGCAAATCCGGTCGACCTGGCGCGCGTCATGCTGCTGCTGCAACTGGATGCCGCTTCACTGATGGGTGCCACCGCGTCTGTTTTCCAGCGCGCGTTTGCCGGTCCCGCCGGATTGGCGATTGCTCTCCTCGGACTTTCCCTCTGGGCGCTCGTCCCAGGCATTCTGGCGCTGCGGGCGTTCCGCCGGCGCGACTTCTGAACTTACACACCATACCAACCATGCCACGTCTCAGATTTTCCGGTGCGTGCATCGCCGCCACCGTGCTCGCGCTCGCGTGTGGCGGAGAGCAACCCGCATCAGACACCGCGACCGCGACGCCACCATCCTCACCATCGACCAGCGGCGCGCAGACGCCTGACGCCGGTCGCAAGGTGATCACGATCGAGATGACCACCGACGAGAAAGGGGTCAACAAATTCTCCCCGGCGAATTTCGAAGCCCATCGCGGTGACGTGCTGCGATTCACGCTCGTTACCGGAGTGCATAACGTCCATTTCCTCGCGGACTCGAATCCCCCTGGTGTCGCGTTGCCGCCGGCGAGCGATCTGCTCCAGCTGCCGGGACAGACGGTGGATATCAAAGTGACCTGGCCCGAAGGCAAGTACTACTTCCAGTGCGATCCGCATGCCCTGCTCGGTATGATCGGACGCCTCGAAGTAGAGGATGACTGACGGGGGTCAGCGTCTGATCGACTGGTGCGGGTCCAGCGATCGATCGGGGTAAGCGTTAGGCAGGTATGTTATGCGGTGGTGATACCCGAGCTCCCGCCCTCGCGATCGCGAATCAGGAGCGCGACCGCGAGGACGGCCACCCAGAGCAGGTACACATAGATCATGATCCGCTCGATGATGCCAAGCCACGGCGTTGGATCGCCGGCACCTATTTCGTTCACGTAGCTGAAGGTGCCGATCGCGGTCAGGAAGAACACCAGCATTGTCGCCAGCGACCAGCTCAGGAACCGCTTGCCGAGGGCGTATGCGCCGAAACCGATGAAGCCCATAATGAGCACGTTGGACCCACCCCCGAGTATCAGGTGGCCGAGGTCCGACGCGGTTGTCTCCGTTCCCCGCTGATGCATCGGGAAGAACGGCCACAGCATCCCCCATCCGATGAAAGCCAGCATGATCCAGCCCGATATGCGCAGCGCTCGATTCCCACGTCCAGAGCGCAGTACGCCGACCGTGAAGGCCAGGAACAGGACGCCGTAAAGTGGACCCAGCCATTTCCAGAGGCTTGCCGAAGCCGCCGGCGCGTCGATCGCGGACAGTTCGCTGATCGCCTGGTTCACAAGGCTGTAGCCGGGATATCGCGAGGCGGCCACGAGGTCGAATGCAACGTACATCACGGAGGAAAGGAGCCCACTAACGAGCAGTGCCTTCTGCAGCGTGCCGGAGACTGCCGGCCTCCACGCCGCGCTGGATTCGTGGTGTATGCCGACGGAAGTCATGGTGCTCTCTCCTGGAATCGTCTGTGGAGCCGCGCTCGTATTCGTGAGGCAAAGGTGAGAGGGCGATGGCCGGCTGTCCGTAGGAGAAGAACGAGCGACGTGTGCGATGTTCCCTGAATCTTGACGGCCGAGGGGCTGACCGTCGCGTTCGCCCCTAACGAGTGGCCACGCGCGCCAGGGCGAAGAAAAGGCCTGCGATAAAGAGCGCGCCGAAAATCTGCTTGTTGTACGTGGCGAGCCACTGCGGCAGGTAGATGTCGAAGTTCCCGCGCCGATCCTGAGTGTATCGTTCCGCGACGTTCGTCAGCGGACAGCGCCACCCGTTCAGGGCCAGGACCAGGACTTCAACCAGTACCACGGCAGCGGCGGCACCTACCCACATGAACTTGTCGCGCCACACGAACACCGGGATACTCACGATCGCACCCGCGAAGAACGCCCATACTGCGGTATGCAGCAGCTTGATCGCGCAGAGCGCCGCTCGCGGATCGAGGCGTGTCAGGCGCGACGTAACCATGCCACAGGACGATGGAGCTGCAGCACCACCGCGCTCGCAATGATTGCTGCTACGGGAAGACTCAGGTCTTCCATCATCCCGAGCTGCAGCGCCGCGCTGGTCGCGACTACCGACCAGAGCACGGGAATGATGAACGCACTGCGAGGGAGTGCCGGGCGCGCCAGAAGCAGAAGCCCGAAGGTGAACACCGTGGTTGGGCAGGGAAGCCCGAACGTGGGAGCGTACGGGTATCGATGCCCCAGAAGCCAGCCAAGCAACGGATAGATGATCAGCGCGAAGACGATCATCGATACGCCAAGCACGCCGGCCGAGTCCCGGCGAAGGGTGAAATGTCTCACAGGTTTCCGGGACGCAAGCCACACAAGGAGCCCCGCCTGCATAACGAACAGTGCACCGAAAAGAGCCGCTGCCGGGTTTATGGAGCGGAAGAACACGAAGTGGTAGACAATGCCCATCCACAGCCAGAGAACGGAGAGCATCAGCAAGGGGATGCGGGTCGGTCGTCGCATGCGAAGCGCGGCCACGACAGTCGCTGCAGCGAGCAGCACCAGGACCCACTGCGCCGGCCACACCGCGTCGTTGTACCTGCGAAAAAGATCAAGAAACTCGTCGATGGTGAATGGGATACGCATGATGCCTCCAGCATCAGGCTCTGTTCGCCAGCCGCTGATTGCCGGCGCCGTTCAGCGCCTTCGGTCTTCCCCTTCGTCTGACAATGCTGCGGTGCCGATCTCGGTATGTCGAATTTTTCCGCCGAGGTTCGCGGTCCAGCCGAGCATGGAGCTCGACACCAGCGCCGCCGCGAACGCGGTCCCGGTGACCCATCGCGGGAGCGCCCGACGCCAGGTCGCGAGCAGTGCGACCAGGGCCAGAACGCCCGCAAGGCCCGTGGCGATCAGGGACGCTTCCGCGGCTTCCTCGTGCGGGTGAATCACTGACTCGGAAACGGCGACGACGCTCTCGAGAGCCTCTTCGGCAGGTTCACCAGTGAGAAACACGACCGCGGTAACGACGGCCAATCCGACCATGACGCCAAGTCCGAGCCGGGCCATCCCATCATTCCGTCGCCAGGCCGCTGCGCCCAGCAGCAGCAACGCGAACGCCATGCCAATCAGCGGGACGTGATTGAGCATCAGATGCAGTTGTACGACAGACATGGGTCACTCCTTTGCGCCGTGATGATTGAGATTCCGCTTACAGCAGCAACCCGACTGGCGGGCGCGAATCAGATCGCCCACGAGTATCGCCGCGGGATACATCACTTCTTCCTCAGTGAGGGCGTGGTGCGCGAGTTGATCGGCGAGTCGCACCGTTTTTTCGTCACCTGCTGCGCTGGCCACCTTGCGCAACTCGACGACTGCGGCACGGATGCGCTTGTGTTCCTCGAGCATCGCGGGCAGCTCTGCCCTGAGCGTGTCGCTCATTGCAAGCAACGAAGCCGAACCTTCGGGCAAGTCTCCGCGGGAGAGAGGCGCCAGCAGCGCGAGCGGCGGCAACGCGATCTGCTCCTCGCGAACGAAATGGGGATGCAGCACGGCGGCGAGCGCTTTCGCCGCGACTCCGACCCCACCGGCGACTCGAGTCGCTTCGATCAAGCTGTTGTGGATCTCCTGGTGTTCCGCCTGCACGGAACCCGGGATTTGAATCGTGGGTGCGGTGGTATGCATATGGGTCTCCTGCGCCATGGCAGTCGCTCTCGGCGCCAAGGCGAGGGACATTCCCGCGAGCGCGAAAAGCTGGCGGTGGCGATGAGTCAGCATGTTGAACCTCAAAGATCCGTGGGACGCCATGAACTTCGGTGCGGCCGGATGTCCGAAGTATCGGGCGAATCAGGGAAGGGACCGCGGCAGAGGCCTCACGCGGCGCACGGGAATGCCTGACGGACGTCGCGGCCAGCGCGCCAGCTCGGAGCGTCGATTCGGTTTTCGATCGAGAGGAAAAAGCCTACAAATAATCAGGCGACGTACTGACTCGGGCCCGTGCCGGTGATGCGATACTACTCCTGCGTTCGCGGACGGGTTGTCCGCGAACGGAGCTTCTTCCCGGGATACCGGCGAGAGGCAGCGACGTGCGGAGTTCAACCCTGACGTGCAGGTTGTGAGGTCGCTGGCCATAACCGAGGCGCCGTGATCACGGGCGCCTGAGTCGGTCCCGTCCGATCAAGGAGAAGACCGACGGTCGTCTGCACTTCGTGGCAACGCGAAGGTGGAGTTTGAACCGTAACAACGAAAGGTCACCAGCGCATCGGAATCCCTGGGGAGGCGAAAGCCACTCCAGGGGTTCCCGGCATTTGGCACGTTAGGCACAGCCTGATCCGCCAGTGAAAGCCCCTACACAGGATCGGTGGAGCGCTGATAGGCCCTGAGACACGGCCGGTTTAGTGTCAGCATAGATCTCAGTCTGGAGTCATCATGCGCCACTTCCCGGTCGGACTTGCAGCCCTCGTGTTCGCCGGTTGCGCCATGAACCCGGCCCCGGTGCCCGTGACCGGCGATTCGTGGGGCATCGCCGACATGGTCGGTGACTGGACGGGGCAATACACCAGTCCGGACACCCGTCGCAGCGGCAGTATCCGGTTTGCCCTTCAGGCCGGCCGCGATACCGCGTTCGGCGATATCGTGATGGTGCCGGGTGTGTCGTTAGGCGAGCAACCGGACGACCCGGATCCCTGGCCCAGGAATCGGCCGCTGCGGAGCGATCCGCGCGCGTTGTTCATCCGCTTCGTCAAGGTCGAGGGCAATCGCGTCAGCGGATCCATCGCGCCGTATCCGTCGCCCGATTGCGAGTGCCTGCTGCACACGACGTTCGCCGGGCTGCGTCGCGGCAATCGCATTGAAGGCAGTTTCCTGACGCGTCACGAAGACTGCGGGATGCCGACCGAGTCCGGTACCTGGTGGGCCGTGCGCATCCTCGAGGGTCGATGACGACACCATGCCGCGGAGGACATCGTGAACGCGTCCGGGAATCGTCAGGCAGGTAGTACGCGCCACTTCGAGTCCACGTCGCTCTGGGCTGTGGTCCTGTTGGGATGCGTTATGTCACTGTGCGCCGGCAATGGACTGGCGCAGGATACGCCGTCGCGAGCGCCAGCCACTACCCGGCTATCGCTGGAGCTCAACATTCCGGCATTCCGGCTGGATGTGCGCCAGGACGGTCGCGTCATCCACTCGTATACCGTGGCGGTCGGGATGCGACGGTATGCAACCCCGACCGGGGACTTCGAGGTCTCGAATCTCGTCTGGAATCCGTGGTGGTATCCGCCCGATGCGCCGTGGGCGAGGAACGATACCGTCACTCCGCCCGGTCCGCGGAATCCGATGGGGAAGGCCAAGCTTTCCCTGGGCGGCCCCTACTTCATGCATGGGACGCCCGCGGTCAGCAGTCTCGGGAAGGCGGCCTCGCACGGGTGCATTCGCATGCATAACGATGATGTCGTCCAATTGGCGATGCTGGCCGAGCGATTCCATGGCGCGCCCTCTGTGGATGCAGTCCCGACAGCGCCGCCGGCGGCCTGGTCCCATACCCGGACCGTCAGGTTGGCGGATCCCATCCCGGTGCGGATCGTGTACGAACTTGCCGAGGTCCGTGATTCGATGCTGATCGTGTACCCGGATGTGTATCGGCGCGCGAGCGGGAATCGGACGCAACATGTCATGGATGCCCTGCGTCGGGCCGGCGTGGACAGTGCCGTCGTTTCACGCGAGGCCATCGCTCGACTGCTCGAGCAATCGGGCGCAAAGCCGGCGCGAATTCCCCTGAGTGCACTCGGCCCTCCGGTACTGGAGGACGTTGCCCCGCGTCGCGAAGCATTCGTGTGCGCTGATCCCCCTGAAAATTGAGGAGGCGGCCGGCACGGCTACGCATCGCTCTTCACGAGGGCGCCGGTTCACTGGAGTTTCGCACTTCGCCTGGGCGTTCTGGGGCTGTTCATGCCCGCTGCCTTCGGCTTCCTCTTCGTCTTTCCGTACCTGTTCCCGGGCGAGAGCAATCTGTTGATGCCCGGGCTCGTGCTCTATGCGTAGGCGCGCTCGTGATCTTTGCGCCGGGCTGAGCGCCCGAGAGGCGGTGACCTAACGAGTTGCCGCGAGAGCATTCTGTAACAAACCCTGGTCCGGCAGCACGCCGGACCAGCGCCTTGAGGGGTATATGGGCGTCTCGCGCGAGAGAACTATTGCTCGCGCAACGAGAAGAAGATGTTCGTCACCAGCTCCGACTCCGGGGTCGTCGCCGGATCATTCACATATTCCTCCCACATCGGGGAGTAGTGCGCCCAATCCGCCGGCGTTGTGATGCCGCCGCGCTCACGCAGCCACGACTCGATCTGATCGTACGTCGCCTTGATGTCGCGGTACGGGCCACGATGCACGAACCGGAGGGCCACTCGCTCGGGCAGCTTCGCCGTGCTGACACCGGCATCAAGCGGCGTTGCGGGTTTGCCGTCGATCGGAGCGGCGACCGTAAAGCGGACCTCGTCAGGACCCCACCCGGTGTAGATGACTCGCGGCGGGCCGCTCGGCGTCAGGCCTGCTCGCCCCATCGTGGGGTACAGCGTGCCGAACGCCTTGCCGACGGCCGCACCGATGTCGGCGGGCCTCGTCGTCAGGCCCTCGATCTGGGCGACAAGCGTTGCAGGGACCAGAACTTCCGTGCTTTCCATTTGTGTCATAGTCATTGAATTGCTCCTGTGCGAAGTCGCGCGTGTTTGGCTCGCCTGCATCCATGCGCGCCGTATTCACCCGGATGTTGCGACCACGGACTTCCAGCCGACGTCGGGAAAGCGTTGACGTTGCGCGGTGTAATCCCTGATTCACACCCGGCCAACTCACGCGCAGGTGAAGGGGGCCCTCACGAGTTGCGGGTCGGTGTTACCCTCACAAAAAGAGCGTCAGGCTCCTGATCGCCCTCATGGCACTACGCACGCACCATGCGGCAGGCACTCCGGACGGAGTAAGAACGCAAGCCCATGATGAACGCAGGCTGGCACAAACGAAATCCCATGCCACCTCGCCCAACGTCGAGGCAACGTCTCCGCTGGCATGTGGCGCACGCGAAGGCGTGCGGCTGTCGAACGCTCACAGCGGCCATGCTCCTGAGGCTGCGTAGCGCAGCTCAACAGGAAACGAGGCGGTCCAGTCAGCATACCGTCCGCCGGAGCGGAACATGAAGAAAGGCACAGCGCGTGCGCCCCGTTTCCGCGGTGAAGCGGTCGACTTCGTCGTGGACGTTCGCACGAAGCTCGAGTTCCTGACTGGTCACCTGCCAGGAGCGATCTGCATCCCGGTCGATGAGCTCCCGGCGGGACTCGCGCGCCGAGGTGTCTCGCCGGAAAGCCGCATCCTGCTGTATTGCGCCAGTGGCCAACGCTCGGCGACGGCTGCGTCGCAGCTTCAGGCGGCCGGCTTCAGGCACGTCGTCGATGGCGGTGGAATGTCGGACACCTTGAGTCACTACGAGCCGTGACCCATGGCATGGACATGACCTTCACGTTTCCTGGTGGTGCGCGCGTCGACGAACACGCCGCCCATTTGCTCTGTGACGTATCGGCCCGCCCGGTGGTGTCATGCGCTGGTTAGGCAGAACGAGCAACGTTGCCCGAACGACCGACGGCCAGCTGCGGGTGACTGGGCTTGAGAAGCGGTACGGCGGCCGGAGCGTTGTCGACGACGTCTCGCTCACGGTCCGTCCGGCGGAGATCGTCGGCCTGCTCGGGCCTAACGGTTCAGGCAAGACAGTGACGTTCTCGCTGATTTCAGGCCTGGTCAAGCCGGATCGCGGCACCGTGAAGCTCAATGGTGAAGACGTCACGGGGATGCCGATGCACGAGCGTGCCCGTCGGGGCCTCGCGTACCTGCCGCAGGAGCGCTCCGTGTTCCGCAACCTGACGACACTGGACAACATCGCGGCGGTGGTCGAGATCCACGGGGCGTCAAAGCGTGAAGCCCGGGATACCGCCCGGCGGCTCCTGCACACGTTCGGCCTGGCACGGCTGGCGGATACCGACGCCAGGCAATTGTCGGGAGGTGAACAGCGACGCCTCGAGGTGGCGCGGAGCATGGCGACCCGGCCACGCTTTCTGCTGTCGGATGAGCCTTTCGCCGGAATCGATCCGCTCACCATTGAGATGTTGCGCCGCCTGTTCATCGAACTTCGTCAGTCAGGGCTCGGCATCCTGCTGACAGATCACAACGTCAGCGAGACGTTATCGCTGTGTGATCGCGCCTACGTTCTCCTCGATGGTCAGGTGCTGGCGCACGGAACCCCCGCGGAACTCGCTGCCCATCCCGAAGTCCGCCGCTATTTCCTTGGCGAAACCTTCACACTCCCGGGATTGGAGAAGCCAGAGGACGCCCCGGAGCTGCAGGTCGCCGAAGCCGTGTCGGTGTAAGTCGGCGCACACGTCGCGACGCTGCCGGCGTCGTAACCTTTGCGAAAGCAGCGGCAGGCCTCGGGTCGGCAAATACCCGACAACGGCGTCGGCCATCTCAGTGACGGAAACGGGCACGACTCCCGACTTCAACGGTCTGGCTCGTCCACAACCTTCCGTGCAACGCACTGGAGCTGACCATGTCTTCCACGGATACCATTCCGGTCGCAGCCGCGCTGCTCGATGACGAACGGAAAACCATCGGTCCAATCGTTGTTGCGACGGATGGAACGGAATTTTCCGAATCGGCGCTGGAATCAGCGCGTCTGCTGGCGCAGAACACCGGCGGTACGGTCTACGTCGTGGCGATCCACGAGATCATGCCGCCGCACATCTACGAGATGGCCGCGCTATCGGCAATACGCGAAGCTGAAGATGGACAACGCGAAGCGCTGCGCCGCCAGGTGGAATCGCAAGTGCACCGCATCGCCGGTGAGCAGTTTCCAGCCTGGACCATCATCGTTCGCGACGGAGATCCCGCGACGGAACTTTCGCGTACCTCGGCGGAACTGGGCGCCCGGGCGCTCGTCATCGGCGTCAGGCACCGTCATCTCGCTGACCGGCTTTTCGGGCGCGAGACCGCGCTTCGGTTGCTGCACCAGTGTCGCGTTCCACTGCTCATCGTGCCAGCCGGATTCGCGCACCTCCCACGCCGCGCGCTGGTCGCAATCGATTTCAGCGCGGCGAGTCTCCACGCAGCCCGCACCGCCTTCAGCCTGTTCGAGACGATTTCGGAAGTCTCGTTGATGCACGTGACTCCCTCGCCAGTTCCGACGCCACAACTGTACGGCACGTGGCGTGAATGGCTCGACGAGGATACGACGCGTGGTTTTGCATGGGCGCAGGCCGAAGTGGCACTCGCGCCCGGCATGAAGGTGAAGACTGTCAGCAAAGGCGGACACGCTGCCCGCGAGATCGTCAGCGTGGCACGCGACGAGGGAGTTGATCTCGTCGTGACAGGAACGCGAGGTGCCGGCCTGTTCCAGCGACTGCTGAGTGGCAGCACCGCGCGTGGTGTCGTTCATGGCGCCGACTGCGCCGTGCTCGTGGTTCGGCCGCCCGCATCGCTGAACGTCTCGTACCCTCTGCTTGAACCGGAACGAGAGCCGATCCCCCGGAAGCAGTGGGCCGCGGCGTTGGCACGCTTTACCGGACTCAATGCCGGCCGTCGGGCCACCATTGAAGTCGACGATCCGGGTTTGGGCGCGCAGGTGCAGGTCACGGACTATGCACTGCTCGGTGTCGACTACGACGTTCGCAATGAACAGGTCGAGATCATGGTCGGGGACTTCACGAGCACGCAACCTCACCTGACGCGCAACATCTCCGATGTGCGATCCATCCACATCCTCCCCGACGCAACCGGGAGGGACTGGATCCTTCGGGTGGCGCACGGCCGCGGACAGACGGTGCTCACCCTGCATCGCTGACGTCGACCGATTCAGCCTAACGCCTCTGACGATGGAGGATGAATTCATGACCACCGCCCGAATTCTCGGCACGCGCCACGTCACTGCGGTGTCGCCACGCGTCGCTTCCGGGTGGCGGACGGTACGGTGAAGCGCCGGGTCAGAGCACGCCGAATGACCAGAGCGCGAACGTAAAGATCATCGCAGACACGCCGTTCACAAACGTCACGCCGCCGAATGAAATCAGCGCCGAGCGCAGGGGCATGCGCGAGAGTGAGGTGGCCACCCAGAAAAAGCTCGAGTTGACATACTTGATGATGATCGAGCCGCACGCGCCCGCGATCATCGTCGCTTCAGGACTGAGGCCGAGTGTGGACATCATCGGCGCTGTAATGGATGCCGCTGTGATGACGCCTACCGTCGCCGAACCGGTGATCATGTTACCGATGACGCCGATCGCAAACGGCAGGAAGATCGCCGGCACGCCGGTCGACGCGATGCCCTGCGCGATCATGTCCACCGCCGGCGTCTGTCGCAGGATCTGGCTCAGCGATCCGCCCAACCCTGTCACCATGATCATCATCGCCGACGTCCTGAGCGCGTTTTCAACCCAGGTGCTGGTCCGGTCACCGCGTTGCTCCATCGTCGCGTTGCGATAGGCGAGCAGCACACCGATGCCTAACGCAACGACGGGCCAGCCGAGGTACAGCATCGCGACGTTGACGAGATGATCCGCCGGCAGTGCCAGCGCCAGGAGGCTCTGGCTCGCAATCAGCACCAGCGGCAGCAACAAGGGGATGAACGCTCGCGCGGGCGTTGGCAGCGCATGCGTCAGGCCGCGTTCCGCAAACGACTGTCCGACAAATTCGCCGGATGGTGGCGACTCGATACGCGGACCGACGACGCGTGCATACAGCCACCCCATGATCGAGGCGAAGAAGCAGACGATACAACCGAACAGGATCACCTTTCCCATGTCCGCCTGGACGATCGCGACCGCGGCCAGCGGTCCCGGCGTCGGAGGGACCACTGCGTGGGTCAACATCATGGCGCCGGCGAGACCCGTGGCCATGACACTCATGTTGAGCCCAGTGCGGATCGCCGCCGAGTGCACGAGCGGATTCAGGATCACGTAGCCGACATCGGAGAAGATCGGAATCCCGACGAGATAGCCGGTAAAGGTGAGCGCGAGCGGCATGCGCGTCTCTCCCACCCACTTGATCATCGTCAGCGTTATGCGCTCGATCGCCCCCGTATGCTTCAGCGACTCGGCCAGCAGTGATCCGAGCACGATGACGACAGCGATGCTCTGCACGGTGCGACCGAACCCTGTCTCGAACGCTGTGACAAATGCCTTGCGATCAATGCCCGGGATGAGCGCAAACAGCAGGATGGGCACCAGAACCGCCACAAACACGTGCCACTTGAAGCGTGTGATCGTGAGGAAGAGCAGGGCGACAACGCCGATGAGCCCCGCGAGAGCGATGACCGCGCTATCGGTGATCTGGGGAGGCTGTTGAAGAGTCGTGAGCGCAAAGCGCAAAGCGTCGGGGCTCAATGGCGTCAGCCCCCAATGAGCGCGCGGTGAAGCAGCACGATCGGATGTTCCGCCTTGCGATGCGTCCCATGAGAGATCTGCTGGCGGCAGGACACACCCGTGGCAGCGATCAGTGCGTCGTGAGGCGCCTCACGAACGGCCGGGAAAAGACGCATCTCGCCGATCTGCATCGACAGGTCGTAATGGTCACGTTCGAAGCCGAACGAGCCGGCCATGCCACAGCACCCCGCGTCGAGCACGTCCACCTGAGCGCCGGGAAGCTTGTTCAACAGGCGTACGCTTGATGGCAGGGCATGCGCCGCTTTCTGGTGGCAGTGGCCGTGAAACACCACCGGCGTTGGCCCGGTCGCCTCGGGGACCACGAGCGACCCGTCGTCGACTGCGTCTGCAATGAGATCGTCGGCCAGCCCTGCCTGACGAGCGATTGCTTTCGCGCGTTTGTCTCCCCGCGAAAGCGCGACGAGCTCATCGCTCAGCGTGAATACACAGGACGGTTCGCATCCCACGATCGGCGTCCCCGCTTCGGCAAATGGAGCCAGTCGGTCGATCAATCGGGCATGATTGCGGCGCGCCGCATCGAGCAAGCCCTTGGAAATCTGGGATCGGCCACAACAGACATCGTCCACGAGTTGTACGCGCCACCCGGCGTGCTCCAGCAACTCGATCGCCGCGATTCCAATTTCCGGCTCCGTGTAGCTGCTGAACGAGTCGGCGAAAAACACCACTTCTTTTCGACGCGTCGCGTTCGGTGGCTGTCGATCCCGGAACCAGGCGCTGAGTGACTGCTGCGCAAATTTCGGGAGCGGTCTCCGTCGATCAACGCCTGCAAAACGTTGGGCCAATGACCGGCCCACGGCACTCCCGGACACGGCGTTTGCGATACCGAAAACGGCCGACCCGATTCGATTCAATCGTCGCGCGTTGCCAAAGAATCTCGCGCTCACCGGCGTACCCTTCACCGCATAACGATGACAGAGCATCTCCGACTTGAGCGTCGCCATGTCGACCGACATCGGGCACTCGGCCTTGCACGCCTTGCACTCCAGGCAGAGATCCAGCGCCTCCATCAGGGCATCGTCGCCGAGTGCAGTCCGCGGATCCGGGGACGACAGTGCATCCACGAGGGCGTTGGCGCGTCCACGTGTCGAGTGGCGCTCGTCCTTGGTCGCCATGAACGAGGGACACATCGTCCCGCCTGACGCGGCAGACTTCCGGCAGGCGCCGACACGGACGCAGCGATTGGCCGCGCCACGCATCCCGTCAGGCCATGGAAAATCGAAGTGTGTCGCCAGGGGAAGGGCGCGCGGGAGAGCTGGTTCGCGCAGCGATTCCGTCATTGACGGCGAATCCACCTTCTTGCCGGGATTGAAGCGATTCTCCGGGTCGAACGCGCGCTTCAGCTCGCGCATCGCCTCGTAAAGGTCGTCACCGAACAGGCGCCGGCTGAACTCCGCGCGGACGAGTCCATCTCCATGTTCGCTGCTGTTCATCCCGCCGAACTCGTGAACCAGCGACGCCACTTCCCCGGCCACCGCACGCAGCGTCTCGACAGCGCGTGGCTGACCGAGGTCCATGAACGGCCGGATATGCAGGCATCCGGCAGACGCGTGTCCATAGAAGCCTGCGCGCAGATTGTGGCGGTCGAGGATTCTGGCAAGCTCGCGCGTGTACTCGCGGAGCCGGCGCGGATCGACAGCCGTGTCCTCGATGAACGCAATCGAACGCTCGTTGCCCTTTCCGGCGGCGCCAAGCAATCCGAGTCCGGCGCGCCGCACTTCGCGAAATCGCCTGAGCTCCGCCGGCGACGTCGCGCGTGCTACCGCGTACGCGTGACCGGACCGACGCCAGCGCTCCTCGAGCAGGCCCGCGTTCTGCGCGGCCTCGGTGACGGTGTCGCCATAGAACTCGACGAAGAGCAGGGCGCCTGGATCGCCGGTCAACACTGAGACCACGCTGCGATGCAACGGAGAAACGCGCGCCAGGTTCAGGATGGTGCGATCGACCATTTCGATCGCGGCGGCATTTGCGTCGAGTGCGTCGTCCACCGCGGCAAGGGCCGCGTCGACCGATTCGAAATGCCCGGCCACCGAGGCGACGGCGGCGGGGACCGGGACGAGCTTTACCGTCGCCTCCGTCGTTATCGCCAGCGTTCCTTCGGATCCGACAACGACCTTGCTGAGATCGAAGGGGCCGTGCTCCGGCATGAGGCGCTCGAGCCGATAACCGCCGCTCTTGCGCCAATAAGGCGGAAATCCGGTTCGGATCGCATGGGCGCGTCGCTCGGCGAGGACAGATACCTCCCGGTACAGCCGTGCCTCGAGCGAATCCCCACGCGCACGTCGCGCCGACTCGTCAGGCGACGTTGCACCTAACGTCGCCCGCGAGCCGTCCGACAGCACCACATCGAGGGACGCGACGTGGTCGATGGTCATGCCGTAGCGCGCCGACCGTGACCCACAGGAGTTGTTCCCGATCATCCCGCCCAGCGTGGCCCGGTTCGCGGTCGACGTATCCGGCGCGAACATCAGGCCATGACGACCCGCCGCGGCGTTGAGGTCGTCCTGCACGACACCAGGCTCCGCGCGCGCCGTCCGTGTGTCCGCATCGATGGCGACCAGCGTGTGCATGTACCGCGAGAAGTCGAGCACGATGGCGTGGCCGACGGTTTGGCCAGCGAGGCTCGTGCCCGCACCACGCGGCAGGACCGGCACGCCACATCGCCTGGCGACGTCGACGGTCGCTACCACGTCGTCGGCTGAACGCGGGCTGACGACTCCGATCGGCTCTATCGAATAGATGCTGGCGTCCGTCGAATAGATCCTGCGTGTGAGCCGATCAAAGCGAACTTCCCCGCCAACGACGTTGCGAAGTTCCTGCTCCAGATCTCGTCGATCTGATTCGGTCACCTGCCTTCCCACCGCGGCGGACGCTTTTCACGGAACGCGGTGACGCCTTCACGAAAGTCACGACTTCCGTACACCTCGCGCAGGATGTCCTCGCCCGCTTCACGCGCAGACGCTTCCAGAACGCGCTCCACCAGCTGTTTCGTTGCGCGCAATGTCACTGGAGCGAGCGCACTGACCTTCTCGATCAACGCGGTCACGTGCTGCTCCAGCCGTGCGGGTTCGACGACGTCGCTCACATACCCCAGAGCTTTCGCCTGCTCGGCCTCCATGACCGCCGCCGTCATGATGAGCCATTTCGTTCGCGCGACGCCGAGGTGGGCGACGAGCCTGGCGATGCTCTTCAACGACAGCGTGTTCCCAACCGTCCGGGCAATCGGAGCGGAGAATCGCGCGTCCGGTGTGCAAATGCGAAAATCGCAGGCGGTGGCAAACAGCAGACCGGCGCCGGCAGCATGCCCCTGCACGACGGCAACCGTAGGAACGCGCACGTCCTCGAGGCGCGAGACGATCGATTCGAGACGGAGTTCGTAGGCAACGCCATCGTCGCCCGACAAAAATGACTCGAACTGGGCGATGTCGGTGCCGGCGACGAAGTGACCATGAGCGCCGCGCAGCTCGGCCACTCGGATGCTCTCGTCGCCCTCCAACTCGTCGAGTGCCGCGGAGAACTGGTCGTACATGGCCCAGGTCATCGCATTCCTGGCGCCAGGGCGATCGAAGATGATGCGCGCCAGCGTTCCGCGCGTTTCGTAGCGGACGACGCCTTCGGTGCTCATTCGATCCCCCACGGCGATCTGCCTGACGACAACGCTGCCAGGATGCGTTCTGTGTGCTGTCCCAGCAGTGGCGGTGCCCGCCGGACGGTGGCCGGCGTGTCACCAAGCTTCACCGGAATGCCTAACGTTGACACCGGACCCTCGATGGGATGTTCGACGACTTCCACCATGCGACGGGCCGTCGTGTGCGGGGCGGCGAATACCTGCGCATAGTCCAGGATCGGTCCGCACGGAATTCCCTCGGCCAGCAACCGGCCGACCCAACCGTCCACGGAATCGGATGCCAGGGCGCGCTCGATTTCGGCGCTCAGTGTTTCGAGGTTGGCCAGGCGATCGGCGTTGGTCGCATACAACGGATCGGTGGCAAGGCCGGGCTTGCCGAGCACGTTGCAGAAACGCTCCCAATGCGACGCTGTGAGCGCGGCGATCGTGAGGAATCCATCATGCGCCCGAAAGGCCTGGTACGGCGCGCTGAGCCGGTGCGAGGAGCCCATCGGCCGGGGCGCTTCCCCCGTCGCCCAGTATTCGGTGGCCTCCCAGACCGAGAGGCCTAACGCGGCCTCGAACAGGGACGTTTCGACCCGCTGTCCTTTTCCCGAGCGCTCCCGCGCCAGCAGCGCCGCCTGGATTCCGACCACCGCGTACAGTCCCGCCCCCAGGTCCGAGATCGGGACGCCGCACTTCACGGGCTCGGCTTCCGCTGAACCAGTCACGCTCATCACCCCGGACATCGCCTGTGCAATGAGGTCGAAGCCGGGGCGGTCAGCCCACGGTCCGCTCTGACCGAATCCGGAGATGCTGGCGTAGACGATGCGGGGATTCACGCCGCTGACGTCGGCGTACCCGATGCCAAGCCGGTCCGCGACGCCGGGACGGAAGCTCTCGACCATCACATCGGCGTCACGCAACAGGTTCGTGAGTCGATCACGCCCATCCGATTGTTTGAGGTCGAGGACGACGCTCCGCTTGTTCCGGTTGAGCGCGAGAAATGGTGCCTTGTCCTCACCCTTCATCTGCAATCGACGGCCCCCCATCGCCCGTGAGAGGTCGCCATCCGGCGGTTCTACCTTGATGACGTCCGCCCCCAGGTCGGCAAGCAACATCGTACAGAACGGGCCCGCCATGACCTGCGACAGGTCGACGACGCGCACGCCCTCGAGCGGAGTTGTCACGGTCGACTCGTCAGGCAGCCGGCGTGGGCGTCGGCGGCGGCGGCGTCGCGGCGGGACGTGTGGCGTACTGGTCGAGCCCGAGCCCGAGCGAGATCGTGGCGAGTACAAAGAACGCCGCGGTGAAGAACGGCACGCCCATGCCCAGCGTGTCGAACGCAAACCCGGCCCAGAGCGGAGCGATGATGCGGGAGACGCCCCCAAAGCTCTGCTGCAGCCCCATGTACAGTCCGCGGTCGGCGGCGTTGGTCACTCGCGAGAGCATCGCTGTCACGCAGGGGAACGTGAACGCCGTGCCTAACGGCAACATCGCGACCGACAGCGCCAGGAACAGGATGTTCGGGGCCAGCGGCATGGTCGCCAGGCCGAGCGCGAGGAGCACCAGGCCGAATCGCGACAGGCGCGCCTCGCCCAGGCGGTCGACCAGCTTGCCCAGCAACAGCACCCGAGCGAAGACCGAGATCGCGCCGATGTACATGAAGAAGTAGCCGATCGTGCGCTCGGTGACCTGGAACTTGTCGTTGAGGAACAGCGGCAGCACCGGGAACGTGCCCTGGAACGCGCCGATGGCGATTGCGTAAATCCAGATCAACCGGGACGTCGGCTCGCTGGTGTGCGTGAATACCCGAAGCACCGCCTCCTTGGGCCGGCGCCGCTCCGACTCATGGTGGTGATGAGTTTTCGATTCCTTCAGATACTTCCACGCGAAGAGAATCGTGATGCCGCACAGCATCGCCGCCACGATGCCGGGGGCCGCCTCGCCCATCCGCAACTGGGCGCCGCCGGGAAGCAGGTCCTTTTCCCCGAGCACCACGGCGAACGCGCCCACCACCGGGCCTAACGCGACACCCAGGTTCGTGGCCGCCGACAGCCATCCCAGGTTGCGTGCCCGATGCTCCGGCTCGGTCGTGTCGGCGACGTATGCCTGGATCACGCCCACGGTGCCGCCACCCGCGCCTTGCACGATGCGCGACAACAACAGGAGCCATAACGACTCGGCGAATCCGAACACGATGTAGGCGATCCCTGCCGCGCTCAGGGCGATGAGAAGCGCCGGACGGCGACCGAACTTGTCCGAAAATCTCCCCCACATCGGTGAGCTGAGCAGCTGGGCCACCGTGAACGCTGATGCAATGATGCCCGAGAGGAGGCCGATCCCCAGGTGCATCCCGAGGAACGTGACGCCCTCGCCACCAAGCTTCTTTACATAGAAAGGCAGCAACGGTACGACCATCAGCAACCCCACCATGTCCATGAAGGCGGTCGCCATCAGGACCATCAGCTTGGGCGGGATTTTCCGCAGCTCGCGGCCGAGGACGAACAGCAGCGAGGCGCCGATGAGTACGAGGACGACGCGCGTCACCGGCGACGAAAGTGCCTGCGCAACGCTTCCCTGGATCGTCACATCAACCGCCCGTGGGCTTACCCAGCGCAGCGGGTGGCACGGCGCGCCCGACCACGCCGGCCAGCGCGACGATGGTCAGCACGTAGGGAATCATCTCGACGAACTGCGATGGTATCAGTTGCAGGCCCTGGAGCTGGATCTGGAGCGTTTCGGCTGCTGCGAACAATACGCAGGCGATCGCCACTCGGGTGGGGCGCCAGTTGCCGAAGATCACGGCTGCGAGCGCGATGAAACCACGTCCCGCCGTCATGTTGTCGGTAAACTGGTGCTGGTCGAGGGCGAGATAGACGCCACCCAGCGACGTGAGGGCGCCCCCCAGCAGCACCGCGGCCCACCGAATCCGCGCCGGGCCAACTCCCAGACTCTCGGCGGCCTCCGGTTTTTCCCCGACCGCCCGGACCCGCAGTCCGAACGGTGTATTGGCCAGCATCCACGCCACCGCCGGCAGGGACACGAGCCCGAGGATCACCAGCGGATTGACCAGCGACGCCAGCAGCCCGATCGGCTCGGATGCGGAGTCACCGGTCGGCACGTACCAGTCGAATCCCGCCACGCGGGGTGAGTTGGATGAGCTGTCAAACGCGAGGCGGAGGAAAAATCGCGTGACGCCGATGGCCAGCAGGTTGATGGCGATGCCGACGACCACCTGGTTCGCGCGATAGCGGATCGACGCCAGCGCATGGAGTGCGGCCGCGGCAACGCCCCCCGCTACGCCGCAAAGCAGTCCCACCCAGGCCGACTGCGCGTAAAAGCTGCCTAACGCGGCGCAGAAGGCGCTGGTGAGCATCCACCCCTCGAGGGTCAGGGCGATGATCCCGGCGCGCTCGGACAGCACGCCGCCTGACGCCGCCAGCAGGTACGGCGTCGCGATGCGCAGCGTCTGCACCAGGAAAGCGAGGATGATCATGCGGCGACCCTGCGCCGCGCCGCGCCGACGAGTCGCTGCACCTCGGGTACGGTTACCGCCACGGCGATGATGACCACGGCCGTCAGTACTTCCACCATCTGCTTCGGCACGATGGCGTTGACCGCGAGGCCGCCCTGCGAGATGGTGGCAAACAGGAGGGCCGCCAGCGGCACTCCGGCAGGATGGTTGCGACCCACCAGCGCGACGGCGATGCCGAGAAATCCCGAACCGGCCGCGAATCCTTCCTCGTAATACTGCTTGTAGCCAAGGACGTAGTTCACGCCACCGAGACCAGCCAGCGCGCCGGCGAGGGTCAGTGCACGAAAGTGTTCTCGCGGAACGCTGATCCCGCCGTATTCGGCCGCGTCAGGCTGGAGCCCCGTCGCGCGGAGGTCATACCCGGCGCGTGTCCGGAACAGGAACCAGCCGACGGCGACCGCGGTCGCGATGGCGAGAATGATGGTTGCGTTGGCCGCCGAACCGTGGAACGAGTGCGCCACGTCCGAGAGACGGGGCAGGGTGCCGGCATTGATCGGCGGCGTATGGAGCGATTCGCCGACATGGAGCTTCGTGGCGACGATCCAGTTGAGGAACGCCAGCACGATGAAGTTCAGCATGATCGTGACGATCACTTCACTCGCGCCGAACCGTGCCTTGAGTGCGCCGGGCACGGCGCCCACCACGCCGCCGCCGGCAAACGCGGCGAGCATGCAAAATGGCGCGGCGAGCAGGACCGGTGTTCCCGCTGGAAGCAGCAGTCCGGCGATTGCGGCGGCGAATCCACCGGCGGCGAGCTGGCCCTCCGCGCCGATGTTGAAAAGCCCAGCGCGCAGGCCTAACGCTACCGAAAGGCCCGTGAACGTGAGTGTCGTCGCCTTGTACAGCACCTGGCCGAAGCCGTAGGCGTTCCCCCAGGTCCCTTCCAGCAGCAGGCGGTACACAGCGCCTGGCGACTGACCGAACGTGAGGATCAGGACATCACCAACGATCGCTGCAATCAGCAGCGCGATGATCGGCGCGAGCCAGGTGGTGGCGAACCTCCCCGCGTCGACCCGGCTCGTCATGCGACCTTGCCGGCCAGACCGGTCATATAGGGACCGAGCACCTCGGGGCTCGCCTCGGAACGCGGCAGCACGCAGGCAAACCGCCCGTCGTACATGACCGCGATCCGGTTGGCGAGGGCGAGGACCTCGACCAGGTCAGCCGATACGAGTAGCACGCCGCGCCCGCTCGCAGCGGCGGCGCGAATCTGGGCGTGGATGAATTCGATCGCGCCGACATCGACACCGCGCGTTGGCTGTGACGCCAGCAACACGGAGAATTCCCGCCCCATCTCCCGCGCGATCACGACTTTCTGCTGGTTCCCCCCGGACAGCGCGCCGGCGGGCAGCCTCGCGTCAGGCGGCCGAACGTCGTACGACTTCACCAGGTCGGCGCCGTTCGCCGTGATCGCCCGGCGATCGAGCACGCCGCGGCGCGTGAAGTGATGCTGGCGCCCGAGGATGAAGTTGTCCTCGAGCGGGTAGTCGAGCACGAGGCCACGACGATGCCGATCCTCGGGGATGTGCGACAGTCCCGCGTCGCCGCGCATCCGGACATCGAGTACAGTGATGTCGCGCGTGCCGAGCACAATACTGCCTGACGAGACCGTGCGAAGGCCGGCGATGGCCTCGACCAATTCGGATTGGCCGTTCCCCTCGACTCCTGCGATGCCGAAGATTTCGCCGGGGCGGATCTCGAAACTCACGCCGCGAACGGCGTGTTCGCCGAGTCCTGACGGGACGTTCAGGTCCCGCACGCTCAAGACACTCAATGGGGTCAGATGCGATTGAACGCTGCTCTTTTCGCCCCGGGACAAGTCGTGTTCAATCGAGTCTGACCCCATTGAGTTCCCGTGACTCGGCAGGTCCTCCGTCCTCTGGCCTATGGCGTCTGGCCTGTCGGTTCCAGCCAGGACGACGTCGCGGCCCACCATCATCTTCGCGATGGCAGCCGGCGAAGCGTCGCGCGTCGCGACCCGCCCGATCGTCTCGCCGTTCCGCATGACCGTGACCGTATCCGAAATCTCCATCACCTCATCGAGCTTGTGTGTGATGAGGACGACGGTGCTGCCTTCACTCGTCAGGCGGCGCAGTACCTGCCACAGGTCCTTCACCTCCGGCGGTGACAGGACGGCCGTTGGTTCGTCGAGGATCAGCAGCTTCGCGCCGCGCCACAACACCTTGAGCACTTCGACGCGCTGCGCTTCGCCAACCGAGAGGTCCGAGACCAGCCGGTTCGGCGCGACCACCAGGCCCGTCGCTCTGCCTAACGCCTCAACCTCTGCCGCGGCCGCCGCGCGGTCCAGCCGGATACCGGCGCGCGGTTCCTGTCCCAGGACCAGGTTCTCCGCCACCGTCAGCGTGGGCACGAGCATGAAGTGCTGGTGCACCATCCCCACGCCGGCATCGATCGCCTGACGAGTATTCCATCCGGTTACGTCGCGACCGTCCAGCGTGACGGTGCCCCCGTCCGGGTCGTGCAGCCCCGCCAGGATGCGCATCAGCGTCGACTTGCCGGCGCCGTTTTCGCCGACGAGCGCGTGAATCTCGCCGCGAGCGACTTCGAGGTTGGCGTTGCGGTTTGCTTCGACGGCGCCGAAGCGTTTCCTGATTCCCGTCGCTACGAGAAAAGGGGACTCGTGACTCGTGGCTCGTGACTCGGCAGTGCCTCTGGCTTCTGGCCTCAGGCCTCTGGCGTCGGGTTCGCGGCTCATCTTGTTGACGGAACCCGTATTCGCCCCGCCACGATCTCGGCGCGCAGCGCCTCGACGCGTGCGCGTGCGCTGTCGGGAATCATCGCGCGATTCTTGTCGTCGTAGACGTAATCGACGCCATGCTCGGCGATGCCGAGCTGGAAGATCCCGCCCTTGAACGTGCCGTCCTGCACGCTCTTGATCGCGCCAAAGACTGCTTCATCGACGCGCTTCACCATCGACGTCAGGATGAAACCGGGAGCCTCGGCCTGTTGGTCGGAGTCGACTCCGATCGCGAGCTTGCCGCGCCGGCGTGCCGCTTCGAAAACGCCAAGTCCAGTGGAGCCTGACGCGTGGAAGATGACGTTCACGCCGGACTGGTACTGGCTGAGCGCGAGTTCCTGGCCACGTCCCGGGTTCCTGAATGCTTCGGGAGTAACGCCGGCATATTGGGCGACCACCTGGCAATCGGGACACACCGCACTCACACCGGCACGGAATCCTGCCTCGAACTTGTGAATGAGTGGAAAATCCATCCCGCCCACGAAGCCGAGTCGCTTCGAATTTCCAACGAGCGCGGCGAGTGCGCCGACCAGAAATGACCCTTCTTCTTCGCGAAACTTGAGCGCGGCGAGATTCGCCGGCGGCGGAATCATGTTGCCGGCGGAGTCGACTGGTGGAGCGTAGTCGATCCCCGCGAAGCGAACGTCTGGATACTCCTGCGAAAGTTGCGCCAGGTCGTCAGAGAAGATGAACCCGACACCGATGACGAGGTCCACACCTTCCGCGGCCAATAGGCGAAGGCCGGCTTCGCGATCAGTGCCCTCGCCGGGCTCGATGTATCGAACACGCGCGCCCAGCTCCCGCATCGCCCGTTCGGCGCCGACGAAGGCGCCATCGTTGAACGACTTGTCGCCGCGACCACCGACGTCGAAAACGACGCCTACGTCGAGTCCTTCACCAACGATCGGCGCCGCCGCCTGCGACGGACGCACCATGAGCAGTGCGACATGCACTGCCAGGAGCACGAGAGCCAGGACGACGAGTCGGCGCATGGACCGGTTAAGTTGGCACCCACTCCGTCACCGGCAAGACTTGAACCCTCCGGCCACGGCGAAATTGGGGTCAGACCCCGATTTCAGCTACTTCACAACCTTTGCCGTGCGCACGAAGTCGAGCTTCGGATAGGAGGCATTGAGGAAGGCGTTGCCTTCCGCCGCGATCCTGGACTGATGTTCCGAAGGCTCGCCGCCGTAACCGGAGTACAACCGATCAACGACGCTCATCCCTTCGACCACTTCTCCGAACGGCGCGAAACCTTGCTGCGATGGCGGATCAAGCGAGCCACTGTTGTCCTGCAGGTTGATGAAGAGCTGTGTCGTCCGTGAGTTGGGCATACCCGTCTTCGCGAACGTCACCGTCCCGCGCTTGTTGGACTTCGTGACCGGATCGTCGATGAGCGGTTGGGCAGTCCATTTCGCGTTTGTCGCTGGATCCCCGTGCATTCCGAATTGCACCACGAATCCTGGCACGACGCGGAAGAACCGCACATCGTCGTAGTACCCCTGTTGGACGAGCTGGTAGAAGCGATCCACCCCGTTAGGCGCCCACTCACGATACGCCTGGATGACGATCGGGCCCTTGCTTGTCTCGAACCGGACCTTGAACGTGTCGGGTGCGGCATCAACCGCCGGAGTTGTTGGCGCCGGGGGAGTTGGCGCAACCGTGGCGGTGTCGGCCGGCGGTGGTGCATCCTTGGCGCAGGCAATTGTCCAAGCTGCCAACGCAACTGCAGCGAATCTCATTCTGTTCATAGGAAAACGTTTCGTAGGTTGAAGAACGCAACGCGAAAAGCGTCAACGAATGGACACCCTGCCGATTCGACCTCGGGCGCCTACGGCGAACGCGACCCCCGAAGGGGCGAACTGTACGGCGTTGAACGCCATGGTGTCGAGGGGGGACCAGGTCTGTCCTCCATCGCGGCTCACGTCACTTCCCGTTGTTCCGACCGCGACCGCGAGCACGTGATCTGCATCGATCCGTCGCGCTGCGACGCCTGAGCGGTATCCTCGCGGGAATCGGGCAGACGCCTTCCACGTCAACCCGCCATCCGCGGTCACCGCTGCCGTGCCGGTGGCCGAATCCGGCCTCTCGTAGTCGCCACCGACAACGACCCCGTGCAACGAATCGGCAAGGGCGACCGAAAAGACGCCGCCCGTTCCGGTGCGAGCGGGAATACCGGAGTTGTACGGAAGCCACGTCGCGCCCGAGTCTACCGATCTGAAGACGCGCGACGCAGACCCCCCAGTCCCGATCCAGCCAAAACGGCTGCCCGCGAGCACCAGCGACGTACCACTAGCCGCGAACGCGGCCTCGCCTTCCAGCGCAGCCGGTCGCGATGAATCAGGCGCGAGGCTCCAATTCTCACCGCCGTCGCGAGTGACGAGGATGACAAAGCGCCCGCCCATCGGGTCGCCTAACGCCATTCCTTCGCGATCATTCCGGAACACAATGGCATCGAGAAACATCGAAGTGTCGGCTGCCTGGAACTTGAGCGACCACGTCTTCCCACCGTCGGTGGTCTTCCAGATTCTTCCCGCGGTGGCTGCCACGTGCGCCACGAGGTCGCTTCGTGCGTGAATGCCGCGCAGGTCGAAGGTCGCCCCGTTTGGAAGGCTATCCACGCTCCAGGTCGTGCCGCCGTCTGTCGACCTGATAACGGTGCCGCGAGTTCCGCTGCCCCAGATCACCCGGTCGTTGACAACCGAAAGACCGCGAAACGACGCGGTGGTCTCCGCCTTCATTAGCTCCCAACTAGGCGCCTGCGCCTGCGCGAGCGCGGTTGGCAGGAATGCAATCAATCTCAAGACCATTATCGGGAAGTTGGGGTCAGACCCCAATTTACGACGAATAGGTGTCTGACCCCAATTCCAATAGGTGTCTGACCCCCAATTTCCAATCACCGCGCCGCTAACTTCCCATCATGCCAACGCTCCTCCGGACGCGATTCCTGGTAGTCGGCAGCGGTGTAGCGGGGCTCCATACTGCCTGGCGCGCGTCCGTCGGGGCGGACGTGATGCTGCTGACCAAGCGGTCCTTGTTCGACAGCGCGACCGCCTACGCCCAGGGTGGCATCGCCGCGGCGTTAGGCGCCGGAGACTCACCCAAGCTCCACTCGCAGGACACGCTCGCCGCCGGCGCCGCCTTGTGCGACGAGGAAGCGGTCCGCGTGCTGGTCGAGGAAGGACCCGCGCGCGTGCGCGAGCTCCAGGTCGCCGGGGCGGAATTCGACCTGACGCCGAATGGCGCGCTGCGACTGGGACGGGAAGCGGCGCACTCGAGGCGGCGCATCGTCCACTCGCACGGTGATCGCACCGGCGCTGAAGTGGCGCGCACACTCGTCGAACGTGTCAAGGAAAGCCCCCGCACAAAAGTCCTCGAACGGGCTCGCGTCCTCGACCTGATCGTCGAAGACGGACGCTGCGCCGGTGTTCGCGCCAGCGTCGCGGGCGACGCAGTCGAGATCCGTGCCGACGCCACCGTGCTCGCCACGGGTGGATGTGGCCAGGTGTACCGCTATACGACGAACCCGGTCGTTGCCACCGGTGACGGCTACGCCATCGCGCACCGGGCTGGAGTGCGCCTGGCGGATATGGAGTTTGTCCAGTTCCATCCGACCGCGCTCGACACGCCGGAAAATCCGCTTGCCCTCGTATCGGAGGCCGTTCGTGGAGAAGGCGCGATCCTCCTCAACGGCAAGCGCAAACGTTTCATGCCCGACCGCCACCGTCTGGCGGAGTTGGCCCCTCGCGATGTCGTCGCGCGCGAGATCTTCGCCGAGCGGCAGAGCACCGGTCAGGTTTTCCTTGACGCACGCGAATTGGGTGAGCGTTTCACGGAACGCTTCCCCGGGATCTTCGCACTGTGCACTGCGCGCGGCATCGATCCACGAATCGACCTGATCCCGGTTACCCCGGCAGCGCATTACATGATGGGCGGCATCATGACCGACCTCGCGGGACGGTCGAAGCTCAGCAACCTGTACGCGTGCGGCGAGGTCTCACGCACCGGTGTGCACGGAGCGAACCGCCTGGCCTCGAATTCGTTGCTGGAAGGCCTGGTCTTCGCCGAGCGTATTGCGCGCGATCTCGAGAAGGTTCCCGTCACGACAGTTCCTCGACGGGCCGCGCGCTGGTCCGTTCCGCCACTTCCGGATCGCGGCGCGGCTCAGGTCGCAGCCGATGCAATCCGCGCGGTGATGTGGGAGCAGAGTGGGATCGACCGGACTGCCCGCGGCCTTCGTGAGTGCCTCGCGGCACTGTCCGACATTCATGACCGACTGCCGGCCGGCGCCACCGAAGAATTGAACCTGTGTGAAACAGCCATCCTCATCGCGACATCGGCGCTCGCCAGGAAGGAGTCGCGTGGTGGTCATCATCGGAGCGATTTCCCCAAGCCAAGACGCGGCTGGGCACGAAAACACATCGAGCTGTAGGTCCACAGAAAGAACAACCGCCAAGGCCGCAAAGGCGCGCAAAGGACCGACATCAACACGGGTTCCCTTGCGCGCCTTCGCGTCCTTTGCGGTAAATGTTCTGACTCACGTGCATGTAGATTTCATCCATGACAGGCCAGAACGGCGACCTCGTTTCATCGATCAAATCGCTCGCAAAAGAGCGCAACGCAGTCATTCTCGCCCACAATTACGAACGCCCCGAAGTCCAGGATGTCGCCGATTTCGTGGGTGACTCGCTCGGACTGTCCCGCGAGGCGGCGAAGACGTCTGCCGATGTCATCGTCTTCTGCGGCGTGCACTTCATGGCCGAGACGGCGGCGATCCTGTCCCCGACAAAAACCGTCCTCCTGCCGGATCTCGCCGCTGGATGCTCGCTGGCTGAAACGATCACGGCCGATCAATTGCGAGCCTGGAAAGCCGAGCATCCCGGCGCCGTTGTCGTCTCCTACGTCAACACAACGGCTGCGGTAAAGGCGGAGAGCGACTATTGCTGCACGTCAGGTAATGCCGTCGAAATTGTGAACTCGATTCCGGCGGACAAGGAGATCCTGTTCCTCCCCGACCTCTTCCTCGGCGCGCACGTCCGGCGCGTAACCGGTCGGGAGAACATCCATGTCTGGCTGGGTGAGTGTCACGTACACGCCGGTATCACCCCCTTGAGTCTCGCCCGACAACGTGCCGAACATCCGGGTGCCGAGCTGTTGGTCCACCCTGAATGCGGCTGCGCGACCAGCGTCGTGGAAGCGATGTCCGCCGGCGCGATTCCGTCGGATGGAGTGCAGGTTCTCTCGACCGAAGGAATGATCCGCCGTCCGTCCGAATCCGCCAATCGCGAATTCATCGTGGCAACCGAAACCGGAATCCTTCATCGTCTACGCAAAGCCAATCCCGACAAGACGTTCTTCGCCGCATCGGACCGCGCCGAATGTCAGTACATGAAGATGACGACCCTCCCGAAGGTGCTGAACTCGCTGGAGAAGATGCAGTACCGGATCACCGTTCCCCCCGAAGTGGCGAAGAAGGCCCGGCTTGCCCTCGAGCGTATGGTCGCGGTCGGTGGGGGCAGTCAACAACCGCTCGCGGGAGTCGCCGGTTTCGATCCCGGCGAGTAATCTCTGCAGGTCCGAATTCCAATGCCGAACCTCGAGCCAAACCTGCCACCGCCTCGACGCGTAACGCCGCTGGAAATGCCGGCGGTTCCGCGTGACGGTCTGCGCTTCCCACTCACGCGCGACCAGCTCAGTGCACGGGTACGTGAGGCACTCGAGGAAGACGGCGCGTTCAACGACATCACGACGATCGCAACGGTGCGATCGGATCGGCGGGCGCGAGCGGCGTTGGTGGCGCGCCAGGGCGGTACGATCGCGGGCATTCCGTTTGCCCTCGAGACGTTCCGCATGCTCGACGCGAAAGCGTCGATGCGCGTCGACAAGGAAGACGGCAAGCGGGCCATGCGCGGTGACACGGTCCTGTACATCAGCGGACACGCGCGCGAGATGCTCTCCGCGGAACGCGTCGCGCTGAACTTCCTGATGCGGCTTTCCGGGATCGCCACGCTGACCTCTCGTTATGTGGACGCGGTGCGGGGGACGGGCGTGAAGATCCTCGACACCCGCAAGACCACACCGGGCTGGCGGAGCCTCGAGAAATACGCGGTGCGCGCCGGCGGTGGCACGAACCACCGCATGGACCTGGCGAGCTCGGTCCTCATCAAGGACAACCACCTGGCGGCGGTAGACGGCCAGGTCGAAATCGCCATTCGCAGGGCACGGGATCTCGCTCCACCAACCGCGAGAGTCGAGATCGAGTGCATAACGGTCGACCAGGTTGCGGCGGCGGCCGCAGCCGGCGCCGATATCATCCTGCTCGACAACATGCCGATTGACCTCATGCGCGAATGCGTCAGGGTCACCGCGAAACGCGCCGAGCTCGAAGCGTCGGGCGGCGTGACGCTCGACAATGTGCGCGACATCGCGGGAACGGGCGTCGACATGATTTCAGTCGGCGCGTTGACGCACTCGGCGGCCGCATTGAACCTGGCGCTCGACTTCGAGTGACACCCTGCTGGGCGCGACCGGTCCGCGTCACCGAGCCTTCCGGCAACAACAGCACCGCAGCCCCTGCGTTTCAGACCGCGTTACTGAAAGAGTGCGACATCTGCGGCTCAGCCGACCTCGCCGAGATCAAGTGCAAGGTCATCTGCAGGAATTGCCGAACCATCCTGCAGAGCTGCGCTGACCTCTGACCTAACGATCAACCGTTAGGACAGACCGCCTGGCAGTCGACATCCACGGTGGCGTGGAACTCATTGCGAAGGGCGCATTGATCGTCACGACCACAATCGGACTCGTGACACCATCGACGGTAACCGTGACGTGCGAAACGCCGGGGCTTTCGCTGAAGATGACTCCCTGCTGCGTCAGCGACATGATCGCAGTGTTGCTGGAGCTCCAGACCACCGAGCGGCCCACGAGAGGAAGGGCACCGCCGGCGCTGTCGCGCGGGATCGCCGTTAACTGCTGCGATCGCTGGGTGATCATGGTAACCTCGGACGGTGTAACGCTCACCGACGCAACGGGGACTAACGTCACCGTGAACGAGGCTGCCGAGCTGGCCGCGTTGTCACAGGTGGCGCCGATGTTTGCGCTTCCGACGCCAATTCCTGCAACAAGCCCGTTGTTAGTTACCGTCGCGACCAGTGGATTTGTGGAGACCCAGGTCACTGGTCGTCCGGTCAACACTTGCCCTAACGCGCTGAGACACTCGGCGGTTAGCTGTTTCGATTGGCTGAGACGCAGGATATGAAGTGGCTGCTGAGGCTGAATGCGAACGCTGGTCACCGGTTCACCGATTACGCGCACGCGTACGCTGTCCCGTTTGGTGGGAAGATTTTGAACATGGGCGGTGACTGTCGTGATTCCAATGCCGATGGGAGTCACCACTCCGGTCGCGCTGACGACAGCGACGCTGGGATTGCCGGTCGACCAGACGACTGCGCGATTCGTCATCGCGAGACCGTCAGCTCCGAAGATCTGGAGCCCGATCGTGCGATTGGTGGTCAGCGGAAGGTCGAAACTATCGGGTGTGGCAACAATGCCGGCCACCGGTACCAGGACTCGAATTGCAACAAAAGTCTCCTGACCGCCGCCGCGCACAAAAATTGGTGTTTCGCCGGTCCCCACGCCGGTCACAACGCCGGTGCTAGGATCGACTGTGGCGACTTCAGGATTCGCCGATTCCCAGGTAAGCGCACGGCCTGTAAGGGTGCGACCCTGGGCGTCCTTGACGATTACTGTCCAGGAGCCGTAGGTCCCGCCGATCTCGATGGAGTCCAGCGGTGGGAACACCGATATGGAACCGATCGGCGTGGGGTCGACGGCCGTCGTGCATGAAACGGCGGCGACAAGACCAATCGTCAGGCAGGCGGCGTTGGAAAGGAAAGATCGGATCTGGCGCATCGTATCCTGGCGTTCCCGAGAAGTTCGCAAGGGACGGTAATATGTGGAGCCCGCAGCGCCCACACCCTCGACACGCTAGCGGTTGAACACACCGAAAGCTGCAGAACCCGGACCAGACCTTACCGGGCGCGGCTGTTGCGACTATTGGACGACCGAAAGCCCTATCGTATAACGCGTTGCGCCCGTGAGGAAGCTAGCCCACAAAAATCAATTGTGGCGCGGTGCTGCGCTGCGTGTGCCTTCGCCCATCAATTGCAGAACCTGTCGCTCCAGCGTCGACGGATCAGCGGTTGGGAGGTCGCAGGTAAAGCCGCGGCACACGTAAGCCGTTGCCCGACCGTCTATCGCGGTCCGGTCTCGCATCAGCGCGGGTTGGTCAGGAGCCGCTGGCTCGCCTCCAGCAATCACCAACCCGGGGACAAAGACCTGTCCGAGCCGCGCTGCGAGCGCGCCAAAACCGCCATCGGTTGGGTCGCCGGCGATCGCCACCTGCACTCCGCCGTGCACAATCGACTCGGCGACGCCAGCCACATGCCCCAGCGCCTGCGGATATTGCGCAATCGCATCGCCGACGCGCGACACGATCGTTTCTGCCATCGCGCGCCATTCCGGTTTCTCATCGAGTTCCGACCAGAGCAACAGCAGCTCGGCGACCAGTGATGTCCCGGACGGAGTCGCGTTATCCGTGACCTCACGTGGCCTGACGAGCAGCCATTCGTGATCGCTGGCGGTGTCGTACCACGTGTCGCTGTCGCGATCGAAAAAGTGTTCAACGGTCCGTTCCGCAATTTCGCGCGACTGCCGCAGCCATGCGGTGTCGAACGTGAGCGAGTAGAGGTCGAGGAAGGCCAATGCCACGGCGGCGTGGTCCTCGAGAAGGCCGGGACCCGAGATGCGCCCGTCGAGGGTCGACCGGAACACCCGGCCTTCCCTAACGAGCCTGGCCGCGACGAAGCGGCCCGCCGATTCCGCCGCATCCCGATACTCAGCGCGACCAAAGGCACGGGCGCCCTCGACGAATGCGCGGATCATCAAGCCGTTCCATGACGCGATCACCTTGCCGTCTTTTCCCGGCCAGGTTCGCCGGGAACGGTGCTCGTACAACCGCTGGCGTGCCCGTTCGAGCGCGGCCAGCACCTCCTCCCGCTGGAGCCCGGTGCGGGCCGCCGTGGCGGCGGGGCCGTTAGGCACGAACAGGATGTTCTGGCCCTCGAAATTCCCTTCGGCCGTCACGCCCCAGTGGGCCTCGGCGACGCGAGCGTCAGATCCGGCCACTTTCTGGAGCTCGTCTCGTGACCACACGTAGAAGCGTCCTTCATGGCCGTCACTGTCGGCATCGAGCGAGGACTGGAATCCGCCGTCCGGATCCCGCATTTCGCGGATTACCCAGTCGAGCGTCTGTCCGGTGGCGACCTTTACGTCCTCGTCGCGCGTCACCTGCCAGAGCCTGACGCCGATGCGTGCAAACAGCGCGTTGTCGTACAGCATCTTCTCGAAGTGGGGGACCAGCCACTCCGCGTCCACACTGTACCGGTGGATTCCGCCTCCGACCTGGTCGTACAGCCCACCCCGGCGCATTTCCTCCCACGTCTTCACGACCATGCCCAGCGCGTCCGCGTTGCCCGTGCGGACGGCGTGTCGCAGCAGGAAGTCGAGCGCCATGCTCGGAGGAAATTTCGGTGCACCTCCGAATCCTCCCTTACGGACGTCGAAGGAGCGCGAGAGCGCGCGGCATGCGAGCTCCATCGTGCGCTGGTCGACGACATGGCTCGCGGTGGACGGGCTCGCCGCACGCCTGAGGTGTTCGGTGAGGGACTGTCCGGCCGCCACGACGCTCTCCGGCTTCTCGGTCCAGGCGCTGGAGACCGCCCGCAGGACCCGCTGGAACGAAGGAAGGCCCTGGCGATCGTTAGGCGGGAAGTACGTGCCGGCGTGGAAGGGAACCGCGTCCGGCGTCAGGAAAACGGTCATCGGCCAGCCGCCGTGCCCGGTGAGTGCCTGCACCGCCTGCATGTGAATGGCATCGAGGTCGGGCCGTTCCTCGCGGTCCACCTTGATGTTGACGAACAGCTCGTTCATCAGCGCGGCGGTGGCTTCGTCCTCGAACGACTCGTGCGCCATGACGTGACACCAATGGCAGGCGGCGTAGCCGATGCTCAGCAGGATCGGCTTGCCCGTGGACTTCGCCACCTCGAGCGCCTCGGGTCCCCATTCGTACCACTCGACCGGGTTGTCCGCGTGCTGTCGAAGGTAGGGGCTGGTGGCTTTGCCTAAGCGATTCGGCATGAATGGAACTTACGGGGATGGCGGAAGGCGGAGGGCAGACTGGCGAAGTAGGTTTTATCGCCCATCCCCCCATCTGCCATCTCCCATCCTCTCGTGAATCCTTCAGACTGGCTTTCCGCAAACACCGCAGCAGCCACGGACGAGCTTTTTGATTTTCTTCGAATCGAGAGCATCAGTGCACGCTCTGAGCACAAGAAGGATGTCGCACGAGCCGCCGACTGGCTGGCGCAGCAACTCCGCGTGGCCGGACTGCAAACCGGGATTTTCCCGACCAAAGGCCATCCGATAGTTCTCGGCGAATGGCGCGGTGCCGGAGAATCGGCGCCCACCTACCTCGTGTATGGGCACTACGACGTACAGCCGGTGGAGCCGCTCGACCTGTGGTCGTCGCCGCCGTTCGAGCCGACCGTGCGCGACGGCCGCATTTACGCGCGCGGTTCGGTGGACGACAAGGGACAATTGTACCTGCATGTGAAAGCCTTGCAGGCTCACCTGGCGACGAACGGCAAGCTTCCCGTCAACGTGATCCTGCTCGCCGAAGGTGAAGAAGAGGTCGGGAGCGCGAACCTGCCGGAGTTCATCGAGAAGAATGCCGAACGGTTGCGTTGCGATGGCGTGATCATCTCCGACTCGGCGATGTTCGCACCGGGGCTGCCTTCGATCCTCTTCTCGCTGCGGGGGATGTCGTACCTGCAGATCGACATCGAGGGCCCGACGTCGGACCTGCATTCGGGGAGTTATGGCGGTGCCGTGGTGAATCCGGCCACCGCGCTGGCGCACATCCTCGCCAGCTTCCATGACGACGCCCTTCGCGTCACCGTAAAGGGGTTCTACGAAAAGGTCGTCGAGTGGGATGATGACATCCGGGCCCGGATCCGCGGACTGCCGTTTCGCGAAGAAACGTTCCGGACGGAAACCGG
>DASRPK010000101.1:0-34240 GCA_035646395.1 Gemmatimonadaceae bacterium
GTCGGTCCGCCCGCCGCGACGGGGGCTTTCGCGGGCGGCTGCTATACGGCACAATGGAGCGGTGAAGCACGCTCAACTGGCCCGGACCCTGGCCGTCGTCGCGGTCGCGCTGTGCACGCCGTCGGGCGCGGGAGCACAGGACGCCGCAGCTTCCGCATGGCGCGACCTGACGCTGGCCGACGTCGAGGCGGCGTATGGAATCGTCGCCAGGAACCACCCGGCCGCCACGGTTGCGGCTGGGGATAGCGCGTTCCGCCGAACCCTGGAGGCCGCCAGGACGGCGGCACAGGGCAGGGCGCGTGAGGTCAGATCGTATGAGGGTTGGCTGGCAACTCTGCGCGCCTTCGCCGTCGCGTTCGACGATCCGCACATTGCGCTCCAGACTCGGCTCTCGTTAGGCAGCGTCCGCTGGCCGGGGTTCGTGGTGGCACGACTCGGTGAGGCGACCGTGGTGGCGTCACGCGACACCACCGATGCCACCCCGCCGGCTCCGGGCGCGATTCTGGTGTCCTGTGACGGCGTCCCCGCCGATCAGTACGGCCGCACGAGACTGGGTGTCTTCCGTGGGACCTGGGATGTCGCTTCACAACGGGTACGCACCACGCCGTTCCTCCTCGTCGATGACGGGAATCCCTTCCTGCCGCCGGCCCGCCAGTGTGTCGTGCTTGAACGAGGCGTCGAGCGCACCATCGAACTCCGTTGGCGGTCGGCCACCGTGTCGGCCCTGCAGGACCGGCTGCGCGATGCGTCCCCCGTCGGCAGCGCCGGCTTCGAGGTCCGTCGGGCGGGCGACGGCTGGTGGATCGGAATTCAGTCGTTAGGCGGACGGGTACAGTCCGTGCTCGACTCGGTCGCGGCGCGGGTCACCGAGATCCGGGCCGCGCCGTGGGTCGTCGTGGACGTGCGTGGCAACGGCGGTGGGAACTCGGAATGGGCGAATCGGCTTGCGATCCAGCTCGTGGGCCAGGAGCGGACGAACGCCGCGATGCGGCTTGCCGAGCGGCAGTTCGCCAGTGGTATGTGCGGCACAAGCTGGCGCGCTTCTGCCGATGTCGAACAAACGATCGAAGGGTACATCCGCGACATGGGCCCTCGACTCGGTGAAGCATCGATCAACCAGTGGCGTCGCGAGCTCGATTCGGTTCGCGTCGCCCGGCAGGAGGGGCGGGAACTCGCGCCTGCACCACGCAACTGTGCGCCCACCGCTCAGCAGAACGCTGCCACCGTGTTGCCGGCCGCCCTGATGAAGGGCAAGCTTGTCCTGCTCACCGACCACGCGTGCTTCAGCTCCTGCCTCATGTTGGCCGGACTATTCCGGGCCGTGGGCGCGCTTCACGTGGGGGAGGGAACGGACTTCAGCACACGGTACATGGAAGTGCGCGGCTTCCCCCTTCCGTCCGGACTCGCGAGTTTCGCGACACTCCAGAAGGCGGGATTCGGCATGCCGATGCGCCTTGGGCCGTTCGAGCCGGAGATTCCTTATCCGGGCCGCATCGACGAGACGCGTGCAATCGAAGCATGGATCATGAGCCTCGTCAGGGAGCGCCGGGCGCCGGACGTCGGACAGTGGCAGTTCCAATCCCGGTAATGTCCCAACGCGTGAAACCCGCAGGTCGCATCATCATCGCAGGCGGGAGCGGTTTTCTGGGTCTCAACCTCGCGCGCTATCTCGCGGACGTCGGTTGTCAGGTTGTATTGCTCTCACGCCATGCGCCGCGTCCGCGGCCGGAGTCTCGTTGGGCGCATGCGCAGTGGGATGCTCGTACGATCGGGGACTGGGTCAAGCACCTCGACGGAGCCGCAGCGATCGTCAATCTCGCCGGACGATCGGTCGATTGCGTAAAGACGCCGGCCCATTGCGACGAAATTCTCCGGTCACGCGTAGAATCGACCCTCGTGCTGGGGAAGGGGGTCGCACAGGTCCATACTCCGCCGCCGGTCTGGGTCCAGATGGCAACCGCACATCGGTATGGAGATCCTCCGACGGTGTGGTGTGATGAAGACTCGCCATTCGGGTTCGGGCTGGCCCCGTTCGTCGGAGAAGCGTGGGAGGAAGCCCTCGAGCAATCCACTCCGCCACAAATGCGTCGCGTCGTTTTCCGCACGAGCTTTGTCCTTGGTCGGACCGGTGGAGCCCTGCAACGTCTCGCGACGCTGGCGCGCTTCGGTCTGGGAGGCACAGTGGCTGGTGGGAGTCAGGGAATCAGCTGGATTCACGAGCTGGACATGAACCGCCTCTTCGCGCGGGCGATCGCGGAGGAAAGCATGAGCGGGGCCTACATCGCTACGGCTCCAGCGCCTGTTTCCAACGCCGAGTTCATGCGCGAATTGCGGCGCGCGATGAAGGTGCCGATTGGACTACCTGCGGCTGCGTGGATGGTGCGGATTGGTGCTCGGTTCCTGCGAACCGATCCTGAGCTCGCCCTCTACGGGCGGTACTGTCACTCGACACGCCTTCGCAACGAAGGCTTCGAGTTCGTGTTCCGCGATATCCGGTCAGCGCTGTCTGACCTGTACGGATCGTCGGCCTAACGAATGCGAACGCGCCCGCGGTTCAATCCTTATACGGATCGAAATCTTCGGCGCCGGCCATGACGACCACCAGTGGCCGCAGCTCGTGCAGCACGTTGATGGTGTCGCCCTGGGCTGCGAGAACGTCGGGGAGCCGTCGATAGGCTTGCGGCGCTTCGTCCAGCCCGCCGCCTTTCAGGATCACACCTTTCTCGTCGAGCCACGACTTCATCATCTCGGGCGAGATCAGGCCCGGCGACACGATCCGCGCCTTCCGCCCCCAGCCTTTCAACTTTCCACGTGCCTGCGTGCGCGACATCACGCGGCCGGCACCGTGCACGGTCGAAAAGAGCGCCTCACGCGCCGTGTCGGTGGCGTTGCCGGCGAGAATGACCGCGTTGTCACCCATCGAACCTCCGACAAACCCCTGCTGGCCCGGGAACGCTGGCGTCGCGCCCTTCCGCACGACCACGAGCTCCTGTCCCTCGTGCGTTTCCTTCCAGGCGAAGTTGTGATGATTGTGCACGAGCTCGAGCTCTTTCGCGCCGAGTATGGAGACGACCTTGCGGGCGACCCATTCCCGTCCGGCGTACGCGTAGAGACCGGCCAGGTTCATGAGGTTCCAGTACGCCTCGCCTAACGGCGACGACAGGGGCAGGATCGCCTCCTTTTCGGGGACGCGTTCCCCCCACTTGCGGTTCTGCTCGAGCGCGAGGATGCCGCTCGCCGTCTTGTGCCCGAGTCCACGCGACCCGAAGTGCACGCCAACCCACAGGTGCCCGGTTTCATCAGCAAAGACGTCGACGTAGTGATTTCCGCTCCCCACGGTTCCGAGTTGGGCGCGAGCCATGTTCTTCAGTTCCGTGGCATTTGCGGCATGCGGGTAAGCATCCCACGCTGGTGATGAGAACAACTCATGCTCAGTAAGCGTTGGATCATCGTGTCGATTGTCTCGGCCCACGCCAAAGCTGATGCTGCGTTGGATGTCGCTTGCGACTTGTTGCAGTTGCTCGGTCGAGAAATCCTCGAGCCGCGCGTCCGTCCGGATCGCCGCGTTTCCGCAGGCAATATCGAAACCGACACCGGTAACGCTGACCGCATTGTCGTACGCGGCGACGCCTCCAATCGGCATGGAGTAGCCCGCGTGCCCGTCGGCCATGAGCGCAGCCTTTTCCGCGCCCTGTTCGATGGCGTGGAATTGCTCGAGCGTTTTGGGATCGTGTGTGCCGAAGATCGTCATGCTGCCTCGACCTGGAACTAAACAATTGACCGCTAAGGACGCGAAGGGCGCCAAGGAACAACCGGAACCGCTCCACTTTGCGCGCCTTGGCGCCCTTTGCGGTTACCTGGTGCCAATAAGCAACCTGAGAACCGCGGAATAGCCTTGAATGTTTACACCGGACGTGGCGTCATGTTGTTTTGATAAACAACGTCATTTCAAGGTCGATATAGCATGTCAGTTTTTACAAACCCCGCCGGCGCGGCGCTCGATCACGCGCGTGCCTACGTCGCTGCCATCCTCGAATTGTTAGGCGATCAGGACCCGCTGGCTGTCCTGCGTGAAACGCCGAATCAACTCGCGCGATTCATCCAGAACACACCGCGTCATGTGCTGGCTCGGCCCGAAGCGCCGGGAAAGTGGTCGATGGGGCAGGTGATGGCGCATCTGGCCGATTCGGACCTCGTCTGGGGCTGGCGCCTGCGACTGATTCTGGCGCAGGACCGGCCGCCGTTGACTGGCTACGATCAGGACAGCTGGGCTGACCGCCTGGGCTACGCCGACATCGATCCCCGTGACGCGGTCGAGACGTTCTCAATTCTCCGGAAGGGGAACCTCCGCCTCATTGACCGTGCCGCGCCGGAAGACCTGCAGCGGGTCGGAATTCACGTGGAGCGCGGCGAGGAGAGCCTGGCACATCAGCTCAAGCTCTACGCAGGACACGATATCCTGCATTTGAACCAGCTCGAGCGCATTCGAAGCGCAGTTACCTAGGCGAAGCTGCAACTACGAAATCCCGCAAAAGATTGAATCACAGGGGCCACGGTGGTCACGGGGGCCACCCTCGCTTCACGGGACACAGCGCCAGGTGCAGTCCCCGTGACCCCAGTGACCTCTGTGTTGAATGCTTTTACGGGACCTAACGACCAGTCACCAGACCTTCCCAGACGAGACGGGAAATGTCCGCGATCAGTTTCTGGGCAATGGGACGCTCCCGGATGCCCTTCGTCAAGACGACGAGCACGTACGGCTTACGCCCTGGCGGGTAGACGATCGCGGCGTCGTGGGTGACGCCGGTGATCCAGCCGGTTTTGTGCGCGACACGCGTGCCGGCGGGGAGGCCGGCCGGGATCTCCTCGTTGAACTCCTGGGCCGCCAGGATGTCGATCATCTCCCGAGAACTCTGCTTGGACGCGGCCTTGCCGGACTCGATGGCCTCCAGCAGGACCGCCAGGTCGCGGGCCGACGTCTGGTTGTTCAGACCAGCCGCAAACGCCTTCCCGTCCTCGACGCCGCGCCGGACCTTCATGTGGGTCGTGCCTAACGAGTTGGCCGTGGCGTCGACCTTCCTGGCGTCGAGCACCTCGATCAGCGTATTGGTGGCGAGGTTGCTGGAACGGACGATCATCCGCTCTATTAGCCAGCGTAACGGAACCCGTTGACCGACTCGACCAAAGACGGAGCTGTCCGAGTCCACGCCGGCGTCCAGCGCGTAGGGCGATCCGTCGACGATCGACGTGAACGTCGTACCGAGGAGAAGGTCCTCATCGCGGCTGATGCGGCCCGCATCGATGCCACGGAAGTACTCGATCATCACCGGCACCTTCATCGTGCTGGCGGCATGGAAGACCGAGTCGGGATTGAGCGCAAACATGGCGCCGCCTCCCACTTCGGCGAAGAACACGCCGACCGTGGCCCCGGTCACCTGCGCGATGCGGGACGCGACCCGCTCACGGAGCGAGGCGACGGGGTCCTGGGCAGCGACGGTTTGTGCTCCGATCAGCATCGCGAATAAGACACGGATCACCATGTGTGCCATTTAAGGTGCGATCGCCCACACTCGCAATAGCAATCGTTGCCCGACCCCCGCTCCGGTCGTATGGCAACAGCAAGTTCAGTCTCTCCCCGATCTCCCGAATGACCTCTCCCTCTCCGTCCAGCAGCGACGCCCCGAAAAGCGACGGCTCGGACACCCTCTCCCTGAGTCATCCTGATCGACTCCGGTTTGCGGGGTTCGACTTCCGCAAGCTGCCGTCGGGACTGGGCTCGGCTGCGGTCACGCTGGAATGGAAAGGAACCGAAAAATATGTAGGTCGCGCGGAAGGTGTCTCGAGTGCGTTTGCCGACCTCCGGCTCGCAGTGGAAGCGACGGTGAAAGCACTCGCGGAATTCACGCGACACAAGGATGTGTTCGAGCTGGTTGGTGTGAAGTCTGTTCGCGCGTTCGACGCGAATGTCGTCATGGTCAGTGTGATGGCGAGGCGGGATGGGAAGCCGATGCAACTCGTCGGGTGCCGTATCGCCGATGGTGATCCGCTTCGCAGTGCCGTCCTTGCGACGCTCCAGGCCACGAACCGCCTTCTTGGACCGCCGTCGGACGAGTGATCCCAGGCGGTAAACCCTGTGCTGCGCCGAGCTATCCAACGGACACGTGGTAGCGGCGGTGCGCTCGAGGCGTAAGATAGGCCGGACCGGAACGTCGCCTTTTTTCAGTGTAGCCTTCAACCAACGACGAAATGACCGGTCACGCGCGAATCCCACTGATCGCAATTTTCGTTATCGCGGGCGCGTGTGCGCGCGGTGCTCGCCCCGAGACGGCGCCGACGGCCGCAAAAGACTCCGCGACGACGTCCGTCTCGACCGAGAAGTCCCGGACAGAGAAATCTTCGCCAAAGGCAACAACGTCGGCGAAGACGCCTGCTCCGACCAAGGCGAGTTCCGCTTCGAAGGGAAACGTCGCGACGAAGCCAAAGTCCACCGCCACCGAGAAGTCACCGACCGTCGCGAAGGCGACTGCTGAAAAGTCTTCAACGACTGCAAAGGCCTCGCCGGCGGATAAGGCCACGACGACCTCGAAGTCTTCGAGCGAAAAGGGTTCACCGAACGACAAGGCTCCCGCGATTGAAAAGCCGCAGAGCGCCGACAAGCCTGTGTCGATCGCAAATGGTTCGACGGAGAAGGATGTTCCGGAGCGCACGAGCAGGCTGGCCGCGGCCATGTCCCTTGAATCGGCGGGCGTCGTCGAACCGGACATCGTTTCCGTCGATCGCCCGGCGCTGGCGGTGCCACTGGGAGCGTCGTGGGACATCGAGGTGAAGGATTACCTCTCGCACGATCGCGTCGAATACTACGTGCGCCACTTCACCGGGCGCGGTCGTCCGACGTACGTCGCGTGGATGCAGCGTGGACTGCGCTACGAGCCGATGATCCGGAATACATTCCGCGAGCATGGCGTTCCGCAGGACATGTATTACCTCGCCCTCGTGGAGAGCGGTTACAACCCGCACGCATACTCGCGGGCCGCGGCGGTAGGGATGTGGCAGTTCATGACGGCGACCGCTCGCGGAGTCGGCTTGCGGGTCGACTGGTGGGTCGACGAGCGCCGGGACCCGATGAAGTCGACCAAAGCGGCGGCGCGCTTCCTCTCCTCCCTGAACGAGCAGTTCGGATCCTATTACCTGGCGGCGGCGGCGTACAACGGCGGGCCGGCGCGGATCTCGCGCGGCCTCACTCGTTATGCAAGCAACATGGATGACAGCGAGGGCGAAGACCAGTTCTTCGCACTGGCCGAAACCCGGGCGCTGCGCCGGGAGACCTCGAATTACGTGCCCCAGTTGATCGCGGCGGCCGCCATCGGCAAGGAGCTCTGGAAGTACGGCATCAGGCTCGAGCCGGCAGCTCCGTATGCGTACGACTCGGTCCTCGTGCCCCCACGGACGGCGGTGGCGTCCCTCACGATGGTCACGGGTGCGCCCCTCGATTCATTGCGCGAGCACAATCCCCACTTGCTGCGGGGCGCGACGCCGCCTGACGCGGATACGTGGGTGCGGGTCCCTCGTGGCTATGCGTCGGAGACGTTTGGAGAACGCCTGCGGGCGTTGCCGGACACGGTACGTCTGGCTTGGACGCCGGTGAAGGTGAAGAAGGCCACGACGCTGGCCGGCATGGCAAAGGCGCACGGCATAACGTCAACCCAACTGCGCTGGTACAACCCGAAGCTGAAGGGCACGAAGCTCGGCATCGGCGCGACCATCAACGTGCCGACGAAGCTCGCCATCAGCGGTGCATTCGCGGTGGCTGATCCGTCGGTGGAACGCTACGGCAGTGCGGTGAATGGCGTAGTCATCGTGCGAAAGGGTCAAACCCTTTCGCATATCGCCGCGCGCAACGGCACGACGGTGACCCGCCTGATGGCCCTGAATGGCCTCAAGAAGAACGTGATCTTCCCGGGCCAGGCGATCCGCGTGAAGGGCTCCGCACCTCGGAAGAAGAGTTGAAGAGTTGAAGAGTTGAAGAGTTGAAGGAGCGAAAGAGGGAGCGAGCCGGATGGCCTCGCTCCCTCTTCTCAACTCATCAACTCATCAACTCATCAACTCATCAACTCATCAACTCATCAACTCATCAACTCTTCAACTAAGATCAGTCCAGCACTCCTTTCCCTTTGTAGTCTTTCATCACAATTCGGTCGTATCCGTTCGACGGATTGATGCCTAACTCCCGGTCGAGCTCGACTGCAACGCCACCACGGTTGTAGACCAGAAGCGCCAGCTGCACGTCGCCCTTGTACTGCTTGATCATGTCCCGCAGGTAGCGGAAACCGATCGTGAGGTTCAGATCGCGATCATACAGGTCTTCACGTGTGACGCCGGGCACATAACCGCGTGCCGTGGGCACCATCAGCTGCGTAAGACCCACCGCGCCGACAGGGCTCAACGCTTTCGGGTTGAAACGGCTCTCGAGACGGACGAGCGGGAATGCCAGGGCAGGATCGATTTTTTCGGCCACGGCGGCATCATAGATGGCCGCCGACAGATCAGTCGTGATCTTGTAGCGACGGGAGTACGTGTAGATCGCGTTCCAGCGCTCGAGATGCTCGCCTTCCAGAGCCGACGCCGCGGCATCGTTAGGAATGACGCGTTCCGTTGATCCTGCGGCGGCAGCTTCTTCAGGTTCCCAGCTGCGGGCCCCCAGGACAGCGGCTGCAACAAGGCCGGCAACCATCGCCCCGGCCCTCACACGACGACGGCGACGAAGTACGTCGCCGTGATGCACATATGTGCCTCGAAGGTCCTTCATCGGGCCCTCTCAGTTCGGTGTAGGTGGTCGCTAGTACTACCCTGTCAGGCCGGTGTTGCGTCACCCCAGTATTTGCAGGTTTCGTCACCCGGGCGGACAGTCAGGGTGCAATTACCGGACCCAATGACCACTCTTTCCGCCAAGTTTTTCTGTGACAGTAATTTCGCCGATCTCGAGGGTTCGATCCAAGCCCTTCACCATGTCGAACAGTGTGAGCAGCGTCACAGAGGTCGCCACAATGGCTTCCATCTCCACGCCAGTTTGCGCTGCCGTTTTGGCCGTCGCTGTTACGCGGGCCCCGGGCAAGTCGTCATCGAGCTCAATCGTTAGGTCGACGTCCGTCAGTGGAATGGGATGACAGAGCGGGATGAGGTCGGCGGTGCGTTTTGCTGCCATGATGCCGGCGATGCGGGAGACGGCGAGGACGTCGCCTTTCTTCGTGACACCGGAGCGGATTGCGTCGAGGGTTTCGCGTTTCATCCGGATCACTCCACTGGCTTTAGCCATCCGCTCTGTGATCGGCTTGCCCGAGATGTCTACCATCCGAGCCCTGCCCGCTTCGTCAAGGTGAGTCATGGCTGGATAGTGGACGTGGGAGGTGGGATGTGGGAGGAACCGGATTTGAAGAGGCGATAATTACGGCTGAGTGCCTAACGAAGGGTGGTCGCCAGGTCGGTCAGGAGTTTGGCGGAAATCAGCAGGGGGCTCACGTTGGCATCGGCCAGTCGTTTGGCTTCTTCCACCAGTTCGATTGCGCGGCTGGAACTGCTGGCCATGTGTGGGTCGTTGCGCTGCGTGCCGGTTTTCATCCGGTCGTAGAGCGCGATGGTGAGGGCATCGAGCGTGTCCGAATAGCCGGCGCGGGCGCCGCTGTGGCCCTGCACGAACGCCACCTTCATCAGGTCGGCGCGATTTCCTGAGACCGCGGCGTCGATGAACCGCTTGGCTTCGTCCAGGGAATTCTTGCGGACGCTCGCCGAGAGCAGCGTGCCGGGCGCTCCCTGTGCCAGCAGCAATCGTTCGCGTTCCGACGTGGGCAAATCCGCCTTCACGAGGGCTTCGGCGACATGGGGATCAGCCATGAATGCCCGCATCGAGGCGTCGTCGAGTCGCGGAACACGCACCGCCACCACGCGGGAGCGAATGGTGGGAAGGAGTGATCCGATCGCGCTGGTGGTCGCGATCACCCACGTATCCGCGGGGGGTTCCTCGAGCAGCTTGAGGAACGCGTTGGCGGCGACTTCGGCGCCTTCCTGCTGGGCCATCCGGTCGGCGTCGCCGACCACAAACACCTTCCGCCGGGCCAGCGCCGGCGTCCGTGACGCCTGCCTGACGAGAAAGCGGACGGTGGCGACGTACACTCCTTCGCTGCCCGGTGGCGCCGGATACAACCCATGCTTCTGCGCGCGCTTCTGGGTCGCTTCGGCGAGATCCTCGGCGATGTCTTCCGGGTCGCTGTCGCTCCCTTTCGGGCGCGGGCGCGGAAAGACCCAGGTCAGGTCGGGATGCGTGAGGTCCAGTGCATAGCGACACTCACGGCAGGCGCCGCAAGGTGGAGCATCTGAAACACAGATCAGCGCCTGCCCGAGCCATAACGCCAGTCGCTGTTTCCCAACTCCCGCGGGTCCATGAAGCAGGAGGCTTTGTGGTAGCGTCCCGGCAATGACCCTCGGAAGCAGTCGGTCTCGCAACTCGTCATGACCGTACAGCTCAACTATCGACATTTGGACAAGTTAGCGCGGGTAGCAGTGCGAGAGGGACGCGAACAAGACCACAACGGAAGACCGCAAAGGACGCGAAGCTCGCAAAGGAATCGTTCGACGGTGCCTTCGCGTCCTTGGCGTCCTTAGCGGTCAATCTTCATGTGGACGTTTACCTGAGTGCCGGAGTTGAGGGCGGACTACGCCTGTGTTTTGTCAACTGCTCGTAGGCGTACGCGAGCTTGATCAATGTGGCTTCGCTCCAGGGGCGGCCGAAAAGCGTCATACCTGCGGGTAATGTTCCGCGCGTGTAGCCCATTGGAACCGTGATCGCCGGGAAGCCGGTGCTCGGTGAGAAGAACTGCGACTTGTCACCATGCGGGGTGTTCAGGTCTCCGATCAGGCGTGGCGGATTGCCCCAGGTCGGATAGATCAGCGCGTCGACGCGTGCATCGTCCATCGCTTGCACCACTGCCGTTCGCAGTCCGGCGCGGAATTCATTACGTGAGCGGCAACCTGGATTTTCCTCCGGCGGCGTTGTCGCCGTGAGTTCCTGTTCGAGTCGTCGCTGCACGTTCGGGTGATACCGGTTTGAGCGAACGATCGAATCGAGCGAATTCAGACGCGGCGCATCAGGACCCAAGGCCTGCAGGAATCGATTCAGATCAAACTTGAATTGTGGACATCCGCCACGTTGCGACCGGCGAAGCGAATCCAGCGTGGGCAGCGCGAGGGAATCCAGCACCGTCGCGCCGGCTCGACGCAGGTCCGCGACCGCGCGCTCGAACACGGCGATCACTTCGCTGTCGTTGGCAGCGGATTCGTAGGCCTGGCGCAGGATGGCGATGCGAGCGCCGCGTAATGCATTGCGATCGAGTGCGGCGACGTAATCCTGCGCCGGTCTGCCTCGCGCGGCGGCGGTGACCGAGTCATCGGGATCTTCTCCCGCGACGACCTGAAGAACAGCCGCCGCATCCGCGACCGTTCGTGCCATCGGCCCTGCGATATCCTGCGACATGAACAGTGGCACCACGCCTGCGCGACTCGTCAGGCCCATCGTTGAACGAATGCCAACAAGTGCCTGGTGCGAAGAAGGTCCACGAATCGAGTTGCCGGTATCGGTCCCGAGTCCCAGCGTGCCGAAGCTCGCGGCGACTCCTGCGGCCGTGCCGCCGCTGGAGCCAGCGGTGACCCGGTCGAGCGCGTACGGGTTCTTCGTGTAGCCAGGAAGAATCGAGCTCACGGTCTCGTAAGGCGAAAACGCGAACTCCGCCATGTTGGTCTTGGCTATAACGATGGCGCCCGCCTCACGAATGCGTCGCACCTGAAACGCATCCTTCTTCGGAATCCACCCTTCAAACGCGAGTGAACCGGCAGTGGTCGGAAGGTCGGTCGTCTGCATGTTGTCCTTTACCAGGATCGGGATGCAGTGGAGCGAACCGACACGACCGCTGCTCCGGAATCGGCGATCGAGGGAGTCTGCAACATCCAACGCCTTCGGATTTACGACGACAATGGCGTTGATCGCCGGTCCTGTTTTGTCGTATGCCGCGATGCGTGCGAGGTATTGACTGACGAGCTCGCGGCAGTTGATCCGCCCGGCAGCCATGGCGGCATGGATTTCGGAGATCGTCGCCTCTTCGACGGCGAAGCGCTGCGCTTGAGCCGCAATCGGTGCGGTTACAAGCGCCAGTGCGAATAAAAGTTTGGCAGGAAGCCGCATGTTTCGAAATGGTCTCGTAAAAGCTTGAACCACGCAGGTACACAGAGGGGCCCAGCGAGAAACTACTTGTCAGAGGAACTATTTGTCATAGAAATGCACATTCCTGGTTGCTTCATCAATGCCTCCGTGTACCCCTGTGTCCCCTGTGGTAAATGCTTTTTTACAAGGCTTGGAATTGTGATGAGTCAGCGACTCGGTTCGGCAGCATCCCGAAGGGCATCACCTAGCACATTGACCGAAATCACGGTCATCAGGATCATGACGCCCGGATAAATCGCGAGCGCGGGTGACGCGTGGAGATAGGTCAATGCGTTACTCAGCATGTTCCCCCAGCTCGCGGCGGGCGGCTGGATCCCGAGTCCGATGAACGACAGGGCGGATTCCATCAGGATCGCCGTGCCGACGCCGAATGTCACGTTGACCAGCACACTCGGCAGGAGGTGCGGGAATGCGTGCCGCGTCAGTACACGCAATGGTTGGGTGCCCAGCGCGCGCGCGGCCTCCACGTAGTCCTGTTCACGAATCGCGAGCAATTCGGCACGCACCAGGCGAGCGAGCCCCATCCATGACGTGGCTCCAATCGCGACCACGAGTCCGGTGACCGTCGTGCCGAAGAGCGCAAGCGTGGTGATGATGAGGAAAAGCGCGGGAACCGACATCATCGCATCGGTCAGCCGCATCACGAACGAATCGACGCGCCGTCCGCCGAGTCCCGCCAACGCACCTAACGACAATCCCAGCAGGCCGGAGCACGCCACGGCGGCGAATCCGACCGCCAGTGACACCCGGCCGCCGGCGAGCAGGCGTCCCAGCACGTCGCGTCCGGATTCGTCGGTGCCGAGTGGGTGGCCCTCGCCCGGTGGTTGCGCGGCCCTGGCCAGGTCGAGCGCGTTGGGATCGGTGCTGTACAACAAAGGGCCGACGACGGCGATGACAGCGAGCAAGGCGACAAAACCGGCCGCCAGAAACGCGCGGCGTTGCAATCGATGATTGACCGGTGCGTACCTCACGCCTCGAGCCTGATCCGCGGGTCAATCCAGAGATACAGCACGTCGATGAGGAGATTTACGACCACGACGGCCGCCGAGACGAACAGCGTTATCGCCATCACCAGAGGATAGTCCCGGCCTAACGCTGCCTGAATGCCGAGCCGGCCCAGTCCCGGCCAGGCAAAGACGGTTTCGGTGATCGCGGCGCCGCCGACGAGTCGCGGCAGCTGTATCCCGAGTGCCGTAACCACCGGCACCAGTGCGTTTCGCAGCACATGCCGCCATGCGACCGTCCGTTCCCGTAATCCCTTGGCGCGTGCGACACGGATGAAAGGTTGCGCCAACGCGGTCTGTGCAGATGATCGCATGTACCGTAGCAGCTCGGCTGTCGTCACGGCGGCCAGCACCACGGCGGGCATAACGAGATGACTCAACCGATCGACGAGGCTCCCGGACGCTCCGGCCGTCGTCGCGCCTCCAGCCGGGAACACCGGGAACGCGACGGCGAAGGTGAAGATGGCGAGGATCGCAAGCCAGAATGTCGGAACTGCCATGGCCAGGAACACAACGCCACTCACGACGCGATCGACCACGCCGCCGCGATGAATTGCCGACACGAGTCCGAGCGGCACGGCCAGCAGGACGCTGAGCAGCAGGGCGGAGCCGGCAAGCAACACGGTGTTCGGCAGTCGCTCGGCGATCGCACGCCGATTCGGTACCTGGTAGAGAAAGCTTTCACCGAGTTCACCGCGAGCGACGCGCGAGATCCAGATGCCGTACTGCACCGGAATCGGTTGGTCGAGCCCGAGGCGTTCCTCGATTGCGGCCTGTTCTTCCTGGGTGAGCTTCGGATCGGCGAGGACGGCGGGCCCGCCGGGGGCGAGGTGCACGAGCAGGAACGTCACCGTGCACACGACGAAGACAACCGTGAGGGCGTGGGCCGCGCGCCGAAGGAGGAACGCCGTCACGACACGCCTAACGCGCTACAGACAGTCGTTCGGCATGCCGGAGGGCGTCCCGCAGGCCCAGCGCCGGAAGTCCACGGAGTCTCCGGTTGACCGCCAGCAGTTCGCGTGGATAGAACAGGACCAGCACCGGAGGATCACTCAGCTCCTCGCGCTGGAACTGCCTGTAGATATCCCGCCGCTTCGTGGAATCGAGCGTCGCGCGTCCGGCAGCGAGCAGACTGTCCACGCGCCGGTTCACATACCGGACGTGATTGTTGTCCTGGCCCGAGGCGTAGAACGAAAACTGGTCGGGATCGGGAGGAGTCGTCCACCAGATCAGCACCGCGTCATACTTACCCGGCAGCACGCGGTCGCGCACGAGCGTCGCGAACTCCAGCGTCTGGATGGAAGCGTCGATGCCCACGCGCCGAAGATCCTGCTGGACGGCGAGCGCAGCCTGCTCACGCGTCGGATTCCCCTTGTCCACGAGGAGCGTGAAGGCGAATGGTTTTCCGCTTCCATCGAGCAGCATCAGGTGATCGCCGGTGCGCCACCCTGCCTTTACGAGGAGTTTGCGCGCCGAGTCCGGGTTGTACGAGGGGACGGGCAGGGACGGGTCGAAGAATTCCGAAAGTACTAACGGGATCGTGCCGCGTGGCATGTCCGCGGCACCCTTCAGGACGCCGTCGATGATCGCCTTCCGGTTGACGGCAAGGTCGAGGGCCTGCCTGACGAGTGCCGACTTGAAAATGGCTCGCTGCTGATTGAACCCGACGTACACATGCTGGACGATCGGATTCCGGACGACGTCCACACCGGCCGCTCTCTCGACACTGGGCAGGTTTGCCGGCTCGATCGGAACGATGTCGAGCTCACCGGCAAGGAGCTGCGCGACCTGCGCATTCACGTCAGGCACAATGCGGAAGATGACCTGGTCCAGAGCCGGAGCGGCGCCATGATATAGCGGATTCCGCTCGAGAACGATCGCACTTCCGGATGCCGCCTGCACAACGCGGAACGGTCCCGTTCCAACGGGAGTGGACCGACTGAAATCCGTCGCATCGAGGAGCTTGCGGTCGCGGAACTTGTGCGACGGAATGATGCCGGCATTGTAGCCGAGCAGCGCGAGAAAAGGTGCAAACGGCGCCTTCAGCCGAAAGCGAACGGTCAGGGAGTCGATGACCTCGACGCCGGCGACGGCGGCGAAGTCCGAGCCGAGTCGCGATCCTGACTTCACGTCCCTGATCTGGTCGAACGTGAATTTGACGTCGTTGGCGGTAAAGTTCTCCCCATCGTGCCATTTCACGCCCGGCTTCAGGTTGAACGTGTATTCGAGTCCGTCTTCGGACGTGGTCCACGACAGCGCGAGGTCGGGAACGGGTCGCAGGTTCTCGTCAGGCCTGACGAGTGCTGAAAAGATGATTTTGTTGATGAGGATGGAGCCGATGTCGGGGGCGAGGACGGGGTTGAGGATCGGGTCGTTGATGAGGGGAAGTCTGAGGGCGTTAGGGCCTGAAGAGGATTCACTTGTGCACGCGGTGAGCAGGGCAACGGCGAAAAAGCGCCAACGTCCCAACGGCGCGCCTGACAAACTGCGTAAACTGCGATGGAGAGCGGACGGCAGCTTCATGCCATGGCCGCTTGAAGGGTCCGACGCGCGTCGCGGAGCGCGGCCACGAGACGGTTCTGACCGCGCGTCAGGTGAGTCCGGATAAAGCCGAGCTCACGCGGGTCAGCGTCCGGCACCTGGAGTGCAACGTTCAGATCCGGCAAGGCGGGAATCGACTCGGCGGGGTCGTGGAAGAACCGGGGACCGCGCGTGTAGTTGACTGGCACCAGCAGGCGCGCCAGGCGGCGGATGGCGGCATTGGCGCGCCTAACGGGTTCGCTGCCGGCGTCAGTGACCGCGATGTCGCGGGTGAAGTCGGTGAAATCACGGAGAGCCGCCGAGAGCTGGTCGATCGCGAGACGGGCATCGGCGAAGTCGAACGTGTTGCCGGCCGCCTCCTGGTACTTCGCCAGTGTCTCCTCGAATCCGCGCAGCGTCTTCGCGAAGTCGAACGGCGCGATCGTCGCGTTGGCCGCCCCCATCGCTGCCGCCAGGTAGATCTTCATGTCCTTCATGAGGATCTCCTTGTCGGCGATGTGGATCAGGTCCTCCTCGGTGTGCCACTCGATGTTGGCGCCGCACCCGCCGACGCCGTAGTAGCCGAGTCGCTCGCGCTCCTCGTCAGGCATCGTGGAGAGCAGCATGAAGAAGCTCGAGATGCCGATGTTGTTGAACGAATAGTCGCCCGCCTGGTGCGGCCGTTCTCCCCATGAGTCCTGGCCGGTCACGTCGCGGATGACTTCCTGGGCAAATGGCTCGGCTTCATCCATCCAGCTGATGTTGCGATATTCGGTGGCCCAGCGGCATCCTGGCGAGTCGCAGTTGATCTGCGCGATGCAGTTCTCGTACAGGTCGATCGCGAAGTGGTCGGCGAACCAGGTGCTCCCTGCATAACGACCCGTCGAGTGGCCTGGCCACCAGGCGATGCGGACGCTTCGCTTCAGGCTCTGTCGATGGGTCCATAGGACGCGTGCGACTTCGAGCAGCGTCGCGTCGCCGACCGCATTGTCGCCGATGCCGAAGTCCCACGAGTCGTAGTGGCCGTGGAGGAGCACGAAGGGGTCGGACTCCACCGAACCTGGGATGGTGACGACGGGGACAGGAGACTTGAACCAGCCTTCGGTCAATTCGGCCGTGAGCGTGGCGGATTCGCCGCGCTTGGCTGCCTCGATGAGTTGCAGCCCGTCGGGGTTGTTCACTGCGACGACGGCGATTTTCGGCTTGCGCGGAAGATCGCGGAGATCGGGCGTGCCCCAGACGGTGGTGCAGATGCCCCAGTGCGCGTTTTTCCCTGGATTCACGGCGATCATGCCGAGCGCGCCGCGCGCTTCGAAGTGCGCAACCTTGCCCGGCATGCCGAATCCTTCCGTGACGACAAACTTCCCCTGCAAGTCGCCATCATCGCCGCCGACCAGGTTGCGCGCGAACAATTCATCCGCTCCGCGTGCATAACGAGCGGGCGCGTAGGCGAGTGGCGCGGTACGTCCGCTGGGGTGCGCCACGCTCATCGCCATTGGTTTGGCGCGGAACCTGGTGCTACCGATGCCCACCGACGCTGCGCCGGGAAGGCTGAGGAAGACCTCCGGATCGTGGACTTCGACGGGGACATCGAGTCGCCGAAGGCGGGCAACGATTTCGTCGCAGGCGGTGCGAACGTCATCCGGGTGCTCTCGGCGGAGTGTCGTGAAGCGCTGGATGAGGGCCCAGGGTTCGTCGAGAGAGACGTCCGTTAAAGCGGCTTTGATATCTGGGGACAGCATCGATCTGGGTAAGCGGGTAAGGGGGTAAGGGGGTAAACGGGTGAACGGGTAAACGGGTAGACGGGCAGACGGGCAGACGGGCAGACGGGCAGACGGGCAGCGAAGCCAATTGGGGGCGATGGCGAGGGGTGTGCAAGGCCTGGGGAACTCGTCCTTTCTGTGGGTGTAGCCACGCCGTTCGCATTTCCAGCCGGGCCTTCCCGTCATAGGGGGCGTCGATGGCATCTGCCAGCCGGACGACGATTCTCACCCTCGCGGGTGTGCTTACGCCGCTCCTGGCATACGGACAGGGGAAGAGCGAATTGCGCGGGCGGGTTGTCAGCGAGACCGGCGAGGCAATCGCTGGAGCGACGATCACCCTGGCGCAGATCGGCTACGCGATTCGTACCGATTCAACGGGCGCATTCCTGCTCGCAGGAACGCCGGGATCGACACTCGTGTTCACGTTGCGCGCTGCCGGATTCCGAGGCGACACCGCTGCGGTCACACTGCCTCGTCGCGCGGGATTGAGCCAGGAGTTCAAGCTCATTTCAGAAGCGACGGTTCTGCCGGAGTCCAATCCATCAGATCGTGTGCTTCGCGGCTCTGTCATGGACTTGGACGGCCGAGCGCTGGCCTATGCCAGCGTCCAGGTCAATGGCGGTCGCCGATATCTGTCGGACGATTCGGGGCGATTTACCATCCCGCCGCCTGCAGGCCGGTTCTCTCTGCTTGTCAGGCGGATTGGATTCGCTCCGGAAGAAATCAAGCTCGACGCGCCGCCGGATACCGCCATTCGTGTGCGCATGACGGCTGTCGCGACGGCATTGCCGGAGCAGCGGATCACGGGGCGTGCGGCGTTTGCATCGCTCGACCTGGGTGGATTCTATCGACGAATGAAGGATGCCGAGCGTGGCATCAATCACGGCTTCTTCATCACGCCGGAGGATTTCGAGTTCCGCCGGCCTCACCTGATGACTCAGCTGGCCGAGAATTATCCGGCAGTCTTCGTAAGGCACAATCCTCTCAACCCGAGGCTGGACCTCATCCTCGGCACACCATGTTCGACCCCGTCAAAATACTGCCAGCCCGCGGGACCGAACCTGCTCCGCTGCGTGATGACGGTGTACCTGGACCGGGTACGAATTGTCGGAAAGCTGGGGAACATGCCAGACGATTTTGTAAATGAGCTTGTGTTGCCCACTACGGTTGCCGCGATGGAGATCTACCCTCGGGGAGTCGGGGCACCGCCGGAGTATCAGCCATCCAACGGTTCCTGCGGTGTCGTGCTCATCTGGTCCAAGTGAGGCTATGAAACCACTGCTGCTTCACGGTTTGCTGATCCTGGCGGCCTCCCCGTTCACGTCCGAGGCGCAGGTCGAACTGCGCGGACGACTTCTGTCCGAGACAGGCATCACGATTCCGGGTGCTACCGTCACTGTTGGTAGTATCGGATACAGCGTCAGGTCTGATTCAAGCGGTCGGTTCACGCTCGCAGGACAGCCCGGGTCCACGCTCGTGCTGTTCTTCTCCGCGCAGCAGTATCGCCGCGATTCGGCCACGGTCGTCCTCGGGCGCCGCACAGTTGAACGGGACTTCAAATTGCTCGGCACCGACTCACCGGAGCCGGAAAGCAATCTGTCTGCGACGATTTTGCGTGGGCGAGTGGTCGAGGAAAGTGGTGTTCCACTCTCGTATGCCAACGTCCAGGTGAACTACGGGACGCGGTTCCTGGCGGATGATTCGGGACGGTTCCAATTCCCGTACGAGGGAGGCACGCGCACATTATTTGTCAGGCGCATCGGATTCGAGCCGGTAGAGCTAAGCCTGACCGCGAAGCCCGACAGCGCCTTGCGGATCGTGCTCAAGCCGGTCGCCATGCAACTGAAGGAAGTCAACGTAGTGGCGGCCGGCGCTGCCTATCGCTCCCTCGACATCCACGGTTTCTACGGCCGCATGCGGGACGCGGAGCGCGGGATCAACTACGGATACTTCGTTACTCCGGAAGACCTGGAACGCCGAAAGCCGAACTGGGTCACGCAGATGGCGGAGGCCCTTCCGTCAGTACGTATTCTCGGGCCGAATTGTGGGCCTCGGGGTGCACCGGGGGGTGATACCATATGCGGCGTCAACGGATGCAAGATGACGGTCTACCTCGACAACATCCGCATCGTCGGCAGGCTTCGAGGAAGTGACGACGCCGTGAACGGAATCGCGTTACCGAACCACGTGGCCGCGATGGAGATCTATCCGAGGGGAGTAACGTCACCGCCTCAATACCAATCGCAAAACGGCACCTGCGGGGTGGTGCTCATCTGGACGAAATAGCCGCGACCGTCGTCTCGCCCCACTGCCCCGTGCGACGAGGATGTACTCAGGAAACTCCTTGCATAGGAATGTGTGGCGCCTTTCTACTCGAGTCATGAAGATAGGGGATCAGATGCTCCGGTACGTTCGATGATTCTTTCCTATCGATTGCCGTTGTGCGCGGCGGTTCTTGCTGCCGCAACCCTAACGATTCCCGCGCACGCGCAAAGTGTGTTGAGCGGTCGCGTGCTCAGTGATTCCGGGAAGCCGGTCGCGGGAGCAACGGTCACGCTGACAAGCATCGGCTATTCCGTCAAGACGGACAGCCTCGGCCGATTCCAGCTTTCCGGGACGCCGGGAAGCACGTTGAGCCTGAGTTTGAAGGCAGCGGGATTCCGCGACGACACAGCGGCAGTGATCCTGTCACGCGGCCGGCCGGTGACGCGTGATTTCACGATGGTCTCGGAAGCCACCATTTTGCCGGAGGCAAATCCGTCGGCCCGCGTGTTACGCGGGCGCATAACGACAACGGAGAACGAGCCAATCGCGTACGCCAACTTCCAGATCAACGGCGGGCGGCGTTATGTGACCGACGATTCGGGAAGGTTTGCGGTCCCATTCAATACGCAATCGGCCACGATCATCGTTCGACGCATTGGATTCGAGCCCGCGGAGGTGCACGTCCCGGTGATGCCTGACACGGTGATTCGCGTGCGCATGATTGCTGTAGCTCGCACTCTGGAAACCCAGGTCGTGACCGTTCGATCGCCATTCGTCAGGCTCGATCTCAACGGATTCTATAAACGCATGACCGAGGTTGAACGCGGCGCGCGCGTTGGATATTTCGTGACGCCCGAAGACCTGGCACTGCGCAATCCACAAAATGTGACTGACGCGGTGGAGCAGTTCCCCAGCATACGGCTCCGCCCAATCAACGACCCGGACTGCCCCCCCGGGAGCTACTGTGGCGTTCCTCTGAATCGCAAAATGCGCATCGAAGATGACTCCGGGTGCCCGATGACGGTATATCTGGATGGCATACGGATTCAGCCCAGCATCGTTGGATTGAAGCCAGTGGACGAGGAAGTGAATACACTCGTTCAACCGCACGCCGTGGCAGGAATCGAGGTGTATCCACGTGGCGTCGGCGCCCCGCCACAATATCCGTCGTACCAACAGTCGAGTTGTGGTGGTGGGGTCGTGCTGATCTGGACGAGGTGATTTTGCGTGACTCGTGACGCGGCGAGGGAATCGTGACTCTTGGTAGTCGACCGAAAGTTGCTGCCTTTTGCATGGCCGCGTTGCTTCTGATACCGGGAGTTGCGGAAGGGCAAACGCAGTTGAACGGTCGCATCGTCAGCGACTCCGGCAAACCCGTCGTCGGGGCAACGGTTACGCTCACCAGCATCGGGTATTCAGTACGAACCGATAGCCTCGGCCGATTTCACCTCTCGGGCACAGCTGGAAGCACATTGAGTCTGACGCTACAAGCGGCGGGATTCCGGGATGACACCGCGTCGGTGGTGCTGTCGCGCGGGCGACCTGTAGCTCGTGATTTCACGATGGTCTCCGAAGCCACCGCATTGCCGGAGGCGAACCCGTCGGACCGCGTGTTACGCGGTCGCGTAACGACTACTGAAAACGAGCCAATCGCCTACGCCAACTTCACGATCAATGGTGGCCGGCGGTACGTGACAGACGACTCGGGAAAGTTCGAGGTCCCGTTCAACACGTCGTCGGCCAGGATCATTGTTCGTCGCATCGGGTTTGAGCCGACTGAAGTGAAACTCCCGGTCATGCCTGACACGGCAATTCGGGTGCGGATGAATGCCGTTGCTCGCACACTCGAGACGCAGGTTGTGACGGTTCGATCGCCGTTCGTCAGGCTCGACCTCAACGGATTCTACGCGCGCATGAATGAGGTCGAACGGGGCGCGCGCGTGGGCTACTTCGTCACGCCTGAAGATCTGGCAATGCGCAATCCATTGAATGTCACGGACGCCGTGGAGCAGTTCCCCAGCATCCGCCTCCGTCCGATTGGAGGCGGCGTCCCCCTGAGTCGCAAAATGCGCATAGAGGATCGCAACGGCTGCCCGTTTACGGTTTACCTCGACAAAGTGCGGATCCAACCGAGCATGGTGTCACTCAAAGCGGTCGACGAGGAAATCAATACGCTCGTTCAACCGCATGCCGTTGCCGGAATCGAGGTGTACCCACGAAAGGTTGGAGCTCCACCTGGATATCCACCCTACGAAGGTGGTGGTATTTGTCAGGCGGGCGTGGTACTGATTTGGACGAAGTGAATCGTCACTCGTGACTCGTGAGTCGGCGGAGGTTCGATGATTGTTGTTCGTCGGATAGCGAAGGTCGGGGCGCTCTCGATGCTCTTCGCGAGCGGCGCCTATGCGCAGACACAGTTGAATGGTCGAATCCTTTCAGACTCCGGCAAGCCTTTAGTCGGGGCGACCGTTACGCTCACGGCCCTCAGGTATTCGGTGAAGACCGACAGCCTGGGTCGCTTCCTCCTCTCGGGAACTCCTGGCAGCACGCTCGAACTGTCGATGCAAGCGGCAGGGTTTCGCGAGAGCAGTGCGTCGGTCGTGCTTCCGCGCAGTCGAACCGCCATGCGCGACTTCACCCTGGTTTCGCAGCAGAGTGCCGTTCCCGAAGTCAATCCGTCCGACAAGGTCCTCAAGGTTCGGGCGCTGACGACAGAAGGTGAGCCGATCGCGTACGCCAACCTCCAGGTCAACGGCGGCAGGAAATACGTCTCCGATGATTCAGGCCGGTTTGCGGTGCCGATCGTCATTCGCGGGAAGTCGTCGCTGCTCCTTCGTCGAATCGGGTTCGAGGCAACCGAAGTCTCGCTTTCCGAAATGCCGGATACCTCGGTGCAAATCAGGATGCGTTCGGTCGCAAGGACGCTGGAGACGCAAGTGGTGACGGTCCGCTCGCCGTACTCACGTCTCGACCTCGGCGGATTCTACAAGCGCATGAAGGAAGTGGAGCGTGGTTCGCGCACGGGATACTTCGTCACGCCGGAAGACCTGGAGTTGCGGAAGCCGCAGAACGTGACGGATGCTGTCGAGCAATTCCCGGACATCCGGTTACGCCCGATCGACGATGGGAAAGTGGGCCCGGATGGAATGTTCCATGCGGATGGTGCGCCACTGGCGCGAAAATTCCGGATCGAAGACCGCAGTGGATGCCCCTTAACCGTGTACCTCGATCGGATTCGAATCCAGCCCAGCATGGTGGGGCTGGAGCCGGTCGACGAGGAAATCAACACGATCATTCAGCCGCAGAGTGTGGCCGGTATCGAAGTCTACATGAGCAAGGGTGGTGCGCCACCGGAGTTCCAGGTGCACGAGCGGACGTGCGGAGTAGTTGTTATCTGGAGTAAGTAGTAAGTAGTGAATCGTGAATCGTGAACTCGTGACTCCTGACTCGGCAGTTCGATTGGTTCTGATACCGGCAGTGTTGTCACTGGCGGCATCGGTTGCATCGGCGCAGGGACGGGCGTCCCTCGGCGGCGTCGTGTTCGACAGTGTTGCGGGGAGACCGCTCGTTGGGGCGATGGTGCAGGTCACCGGCGCCGCCGGCGCGGTCGTTGGGCGCACCGCGTCCGCCGTGACCGATACCGCCGGTCGTTATGCGGTCAGTGGCCTGCCGGCGGGCCGCTACGTCGCTGGGTTCTTTCATGACGCGCTCGACACGTTAGGCCTGGTCGGCGAGCCGCGCGCTGTCACTGTCGCCGACACGACCGCGACACTGGACCTCGCCACACCCTCGCCGCGCACCATCATCGGCACGATCTGCGGCGCGGCCTCGGTTACTGATTCTGTCGGCCTTTTGATCGGCCACGTGCACAAGAGCGGAACCAGCACGCCCATCGCCGGCGCGACGGTCACCGTCGAGTGGGGCGAAACCATCATCGAGAAGGGGAGCGTCCGGTCGCGCAACATGGCCGCCGACGCAACCACAACCGGTCCGGGATGGTTTGCGATGTGCGACGTGCCCGGCGACGTCGAACTGACGGTCTCCGTCTCGTCAGGCTCGGATTCGAGCGGTTTCGTCAGCCTGGAAGTGCCACGCACCGGCGTACGGCACGTGACGTTTTACGTGGGCGGAGCCCGACGGGTGCCGAGTGTTGCCGTCGACACCATCACCCCTCTCGACACGACAATCAAGGTTCTCGCTCCGGAAATGGTCTGGCGCGGTGGCGCCCGACTCACCGGCATTGTGCGCGATGAGCGAGGGCAGGGCGTTGATGGTGCGCGTGTGCTCGTCAGGGGCACGAACATTTCGAGCACTTCGAGCGATCGCGGATACTTCGTGCTCGACAGCCTGCCCGGCGGCACGCATACGCTCGAGGTCCGTGCACTTGGCTACCTGCCGGCGACTTCGATTGTCCATCTGGCCGCCGAGCAGCCGGCGCAAGCCGAGGTCTTCATCGGAGACAAGCTGGTGACGCTCGAGACGGTGAAGGTCACCGCGACGCTCGTCTTCTCGCGCAACCTGGCCAAGTTCCAGACGAACCGCGAGCGGAACATCGGCGGGATGTTTGTGGGCCCACGGGAAATCGAGCGCTTCCGGGGGATGCGCTTCTCGAACCTGGTGCAGGCCATTCCCGGCGTCAGGCTCAATTATCGCGACGGGTTCTCGATCCTGATGGACTACACCGGCACAGACGACGGCAGGAGCCAGGGACTGTGCGTACCACAGTTTTATATCGATGGGCAGCGCAGCCAGTACACAGCGTCGGAAATCGAGGGACTGTATCGCGCTGAAGAAATCGCGGGCCTCGAGGTCTATGTGCGCGAGAGCCAGCGCCCGATCGAATTCCAGGATATCAACTCACGCTGCGGCGCGATCGCGATCTGGACACGCCCGGAACTGCGACGGCCGGGCACCGGGCGACCGCCGGAACGTTAGCGGTTCTGGCCCAGCAAGGAGCGCCGCGGTGCCCGGTCTTGTTCCTTCAGGAATCGTGCGATCGAAGTCACCAGCGAGTCCATTCCGCTCAGCACGTCAGGCTTGAAGCCGTGCATCGTGACGGCTCGCGTCATGTATGCGGAGTGCGCGGTGAGGTCGCGACTGGTGACTTGCCAGATCACCGATGTATCGGGCAGGACTGACGCACCGACTGAGGCAAACAGCTCGACATTCATCGAATCGGAGATCGCGCTGATCGTGCGCGTCCTTGCCAGCATTGCGCGAACGCTGTCCTCGGGAATGAGCACATAACGCGGGTCGCGCGCGAGCGTGCGGCGCAGGCTGTCGACGACCGAATCGACCTGCGGCGCGAGGAATTTCGAGCGCGAGTTGAGAGTTGGATAGGAAACAAAGACTCGTCGGGGCGGTCCAAGTGTTTCCATCCGGGCGGCGAATGCCTCACGAGAGAGCTGTTGCGCCCGCAGCAGTTGCTGTTCGCTCCGGCGTTCCTGCTCGCCCTTGTGCTCTTGAATGATGACGTCAGGGCGTCCCGTCCCCCGCCGCTCGTTCTCGCGCTGGAAGCGCCGCACAATTGAGTCGATTTTCGGGTCACCCATGTTGAACGTCAACGCCTGCGGGGCGCCGCGTACGCGCGTCACAGAATCGAGCACCGCTTTCTGGATTTCCGCGCGCAGGGAGTCGACCATCCGCGTCACGCTGCGCGAGAGATCTTCGGCCGCGGACGCAACCGCTCTCTCCCCACCGCCCGACTGAACGGGTTTCGTTACCGCGGATTCTGCCTTGGCGGTAACCGTCGTCTGCTGCTCGCCCAGCTTCTGCTGGATCGCGGCAGCTATGGCGAGAGAATCCTCCCGTGTCAGCGCTGGTGCGGTCGCGGCAGCTGGTGTGCTGTCAGCAACAACCGAAGTTGGCTGCACGTCCTGGCGTGGCCAGAGCGCGATCGCCGAAACCGCGGCTGCCGTCACCAGTCCACCAAGGATCCAGACGCGACGCGGCGTAAACGCGCGCAGTGGCGTCATCGCGCCTGACGAGATCTCGAGCGAGTCGAGCAGCGAAACGATTTCGGTGGCGGTTTGAGGCCGGTCAGCTGGATTTTTGGCCAGGCACCGTGTCAGCAGTGCCGCGAGCGCCGGCGGCGCATCGGGACGACGCTTCGAGATTGGCTCGGGAGCGCGGGTCAGCTGCGCCGCCATCGTCTCCTGTGGCGACGACGCCTTGAACGGCGCCTCGCCAGCGAGCAACTCGTAGCCGAGCAATCCGACGGCGTAGATGTCGACGCGATGATCGGCGGCGGGGTCTCCGGCGAGTTGCTCCGGCGCCATGTATGCCGGCGTGCCAATCGCCATTCCACTCGTTGTCATGCCGACGGACGGCAACGCTGCCGAGATGGCCTTGGCGACGCCAAAGTCGGTGACGACGGCGTGGGAGCCGCTGCGCAGCACGTTTCCCGGCTTGATGTCGCGATGGATGACGCCACGCGAATGCGCGTAGGCCAGTGCGTCCGACACGTCGTGCAGGATGCGAACGACTTCACGCGGCGAGAACTTCACGTTTTCGTGGAGGGCATACCGCAGCGATTCGCCTTCGATGTACGGCATGGTGAAGTACAGCAGGTCAGCTGCCGATCCCGCCGCATGCAACGGCACGATATGCGGATGCTGGAGTTGCGCGGCGAGCTGGATCTCGCGTCGGAAACGCTCGCGGTTTACACCCGCGGCCAGCTCGGGTGGAAGAACTTTTACAACGACCTGGCGATTGAGCGACTTCTCGAGCGCGACGAACACGCGGCTCATTCCGCTTCCGGTCAGCTCCCGCTCGAGGACGTAGCCGTCCCCCAGGGCGCTTTGCAGCTCAGTTTCGAAACTATCGAGACCGGACATGTTCGAATTGCAGATTGCAAATCGCAAATTGCAAATTGCAAGTTGCGGTTTGGCACTCGAGAGTCGATAAGTGCGGCAGCAGGAGTGCTGTTCTACCCACCGACTTGGACGTTCCAATCTGCATTATGCGAATCCCCGGTGACAGCCGAGTTCTTGTCGGTTTGACATCGCCGGCCGTGCCATAGCGCTCAACGCCGTGACGAGGGGAGGTGCTGTGGCGGTAAGACGAGCGGTACGAGGCGAATGCGATCAGTTCGCGTTCCGGCGATACCGGCGCACGTAAGCCGGAATCTCCAGGCCATTGTCGAGTCTGGGGTCCGGAACCGCGGTTCCGGGGCGTAGGGCGAGCGGGAGAACGCCGGCCCAGATCGGGAGCTCGTAGTCCTCATCGTCGTCCAGGGGCGGGCCGGTCCGGATCTTGGCCGCCGCCAGTTCAATCGGGATCGAGACCACACTCGTCGCCTTCAATTCCTTCTTTGAAGGATGACGGGCATCGGCCCAGCGTCCGCGGGCGATGTGCTCGGAGAACGCCTCGAGTGCTGCAAGCTTCTCTTCAGCCGATTCCACAAGGCGCCCCGTGCCATGCAGAACAACGGAGCGGTAGTTCATCGAACTGTGAAAGACGGATCGGGCGAGGACGATGCCATCGATCAGCGTGATGGCGACCGAAATCGGGTTGCCGTCAGCAGCGTGCTGCAGCAACCGGCTGGTGCGCGCGCCATGCAGCAGCAGCTGATCGCCGAGTCGCGCGTGCAAGGTGGGAATCACGGCAGGCACGCCGTCGGTGATGAAGGCCACGTGACAAACGAGCGCCTCGTCGATGATCGAGTGCACGGTCTCGCGATCGTAGTGGCCGCGTTTCGGCATGCGGCGGACTCGATTGCGAGCGGTGACAGGAAAGTTGGGCATTGTGAGATCAGTCAAGCGTCGCGCAGCCGGAATTGGCGGAGGACATGCTATCGGCAGAAGTTATTGCGGCGACCGGGGGCAGCGCTTGTCAGGTGTTGCGGCCTGGTTCGAGACGATAAACCATGAGATGGTAGGTCTTGTATCGCTCGAAAGTCTCGCGGCTGCGGTGACCTGAAAAATACTTGTATTGAAGTTTTCGCAGCTTCTTTCTGAAGAACCATTTCAGCAGGCGTGTGCTCAGCGGGTAGTTCGAGCCGAGGTACGTGTCGATGGTGTGTCCAGCAGGTTTCGCCCGAGTCATCAGCCAGTCATTCAGCAGCTGGAGGTTCGGGCTCACACGCTTCGTGAGGTCTTCATCCTTCATGAGCCGGAACGGAAACTTCCCCATCGTCTCGAGGAACTCGCGCTGCGGGTGGCCCCCGCCGAAGCTCTTGTCGCCGGGCCCGCCGTCACCATGGGCTGCCGTCTTGAAGAAGTCGCAGATCAGCAGCATGCCACCGGGCTTCAGGAGCTGCTGCACGATCGGCAGCGAGTCGCCGGGCTTGATGTACTGGAAGCTTTCACTGAACAGCACGATGTCATAACGACCGCGCGCTTCAGCGACGGGAAAGTCCTCGAACTTGCACTCGAAGATTTTCGGCTGATACCCGGCGCGCTCACCGACCCGTCGCCTGACGAGTGCGCCCAGGTCGGGGGAGGGGATGACACCATCGGCGAGGTAGCCGCGATCCAGCATCTGCGAAATGAGATGGCCGGTTCCGCATCCCACATCCAGTACGCGGACCTCGTGTGTCGTCGCGGCGGGGAGCTGCGACAGGATCATGTCGCTGTAACGCTGCTGGGCCGTCCGCAGATTGCTGAAGGAAAGCTCGAGATCGTTATCCCACAGCCCGTAATGCAGGTCCTGGACGTCGCCCAGTTGTTGCGCGAGTACGAGTCCAAGTTCTCGACTATGCATGAAACGAGATGGGAGATGGGAGATGGGAGACGCACCGCGCAACGCAGTCGATGCACTAAACTGACCGCCGACGCAAGTGCGCCAACGGCGCTTACCGACGTGCGTTTCGATCGATTTCGTTTTGCCGACGCAAGGCCTCGTTCCAATCGATCGACGGCGCCACTTCCTGGTCCGCGAGTGCAAGACTGTCGAGCGCTCGCTCGATCACCGGGGCACCAAGGTCCGCGGGGAGCGACTGCCCGAATTCCAACTCGGCGCGCCGGCAGAGGCGCTCTTCACGGGCTCGGTCACGGTTGTATCGACTGACGCCCATGCGATCGACGCGCGCGTGCATTCCTTCGTGGACGATTGACGACGCGACAGGTGCCGCGGTGATGTCGCGCCGGGCGAGGAAGGTCAGCTCCGTGACGCAAGCGCCATGTTCGGCGATCCAGGCTCCGCGACAGGGAAACCGAACGACCTGAATCTGGTCCAGGTCGCGCTGGAGGTGTCGAAAACGCCACGGCTGATAGCGCTCGATGAGCGCCAGCGCTTCATCGAGCCGAGCGAGCACGTCCGGAGTCGCAATGTCCGGGCGCGTGTTGTCCACAACGACCGGAATTCCGCGAAGGACCAGGGTTTCGACTGCCATGATTTGTTCAATCTAAACTCGCATATGCTGGTTGCGGGTTTCTGATTACTAGTGCTAGTACTGGTTGCGACAAGCGAGCCGGTGTTAACGCGAAGGGTCACGGCTCGTCTCAGCTTCAACCACGATCTTCTACGGAGCGGCGCATGGACAACGACGACGCGCAGGTTGGACGGATCCTTACGCGGCGCGAAGTGATTGCCCTGCTGGGAGTGGCCGGAGCCGGCGCGGTGGCTTCCCGCGTGGGCGCGCAGCCCGGAGCTGCAGCGTCGACTCCTTCGCGAGTCTGGGTTCCGGCGTGTGTCGTCACGCCGGCGCAAACGGAAGGTCCGTATTTCGTGGACGAGAAACTGAATCGTGCCGATATCCGGCCTGATCCGACGAACGGCAAGGTAAGCGCGGGCACACCACTCGACCTGGAAATCCGTGTGTACCGCGTCGCGAATGGCGCCTGCACGCCGTACCAGAACGCGATGGTCGACATCTGGCAGTGCGACGCGATGGGACTGTACTCCGATGTGCGCGACACGAACGGCTTCTTCAACACCGCCGGCCAGAAGTTCCTGCGTGGTTACCAGCTCACCGGCGCGTCAGGCGTCGCGAAATTCACGACGATCTATCCGGGCTGGTACCAGGGCCGGACGGTGCACATCCACTTCAAGGTCCGGTCGAGTACCGGCGCGCGCGCCGCGGAGTTCACGTCGCAGCTCTACTTCGACGACGCTGTCAGCGACAAGGTCCTTGCCCAGGCGCCGTACAACACCAAGTCGGGGAACCGCACACGAAACGAGCGCGATGGACTTTTCGGCAATGGCGGCAGGCAGCTCATTCTCACTGTTGCTGAGCAGGGAACTGGATGGAAAGGCTCGTTTGATATTGGGTTAACGACCTAGGCCAGAGGCCAGAAGTACGTGAGGGGTTAAATTGGGGCATGGGGCATGGGGCATGGGGCACGGGGCACGGGGCACGGGGCATGGGGGAAACCAGGCCATTCCATGCCCCATGCCCCATGCCCCATGCCCTTTTGGAATCCGGCTTCTGGCCTAACGGGCTTCAACCACCGTTCCCAACCGCCTAACGGCCGCCAGCGACGTCCTCGCCTGACTCAAGCGTGATCGTGCCGCGGTCAGCACCTGGTTGGTGGGTGCGTTATCGGAATCCTCGATCACGTTATAAAGCGTCATCAGCTCGTTCTGGAGCTGCGGGAGGCTCGCGATCTGCACGAGCCCGCGACCGGCAGGTTGCGCACCTCGGCCTCCGCGCCCTGCGCGGGCTCCTTCGATGATTGCGAGCTGGCGATCAAAATTCGCCAGCGAGTCGGCGCGTGGGCCGCGCGTGTCGGCGGTTTGCTGCCGGATGCTCTCGCGCAGTGCGGTCACTCGAGGCCGCGCCTCAGCGATCGAGTTGACGGCGCGGTAGATCGCATGCTGCAGGGAATCACGGCTAGCCAGGGAGGCTGCCGGTGTCTTCACCCGCGGGTCCATCCGCACGCGAACGGGCTGCGTCAACGTGTCGCCGTTCACCAGCAATCGAACCGTGTACGTTCCCGGAGTGACAAACGGGCCTAACGGTTCCGGAACAGTCCGGCCGGGAATCGCCGAAATGGGGAACGAGAAGTTCGCCACGTTAGGCCTCGCATACCGGAGGTCCCAGGTGAAGCGATGGAGGCCGGCGTCGGCCTTCAGCTCGGGCCAGGGTGCGATCCACCAATCGGGCCAATGCCCTTCGGTGCGTGGATCCGGGTTCGAGTTCACGCCCTTCTCGTACCGCCTGACGACTGTACTGTCGGCGGCGACAATTTCCAGGCTGAGCTGGGACGCCGGTTCACGAAGGTGGTAGGAGATCACCACGCCGTCGGGAGGGTTCTCCGATCGCGGCTCGTCAACCGGCATCGGTGTGTCCGTGTACATGCTGAATCGCACGCGAGTGGCGAGGCCCGGGCGGAACAGGTGTGCCGGTTTCGCGAGCACGTCTGGCGTCACCTGGCGCAGCGGCGTGATGTCATCGAGGATCCAGAAGCCGCGTCCGTGTGTGCCGACGACGACGTCATCGTCCTTGATGACGAGGTCGCGAATCGACGTCGCCGGCATGTTGATGCGGAGCGACTGCCAGCGGTCGCCGTCATCGAATGAGACCCAGACCTGCGTCTCGCTGCCGGCGAACAGCAAGCCTCGACGGCGCGGATCTTCGCGCACAACATTGATCGTCGCACCGGAGTCGATGCCGTTCACGATTTCGGTCCACGTCCGCCCTCCATCGCGCGTGCGATAAATGTGCGGGCGCAGGTCGTCGAGGCGAAGCGTGTTGATCGCCGCGTACGCGGTCAGCGTATCGAAGTGCGAGGCATCCATGAGGGACACTTTCGCCCACGGCTTCAGCTCCGGAGGCGTCACGTTCCGCCAGGTGGTTCCTCCGTTGCGCGTCATGTGAATGAGTCCGTCATCGGAGCCGGCCCAGATGATGTTCTCCCTGATATAGGACGGCGCGATGGTGTACACGACGCCGGGGTGGCGCGCGATCGCCGTCGGCGTCGTGCTGTACACACCGACGTTAGGCGGTACGATCGAGTCCTTCCGCGTCAGGTCGGGGCTGATCTCCTTCCACTTGTTCCCGCCGTCGACCGTTTCCCAGATCGTGTTCGCCCCGAAATACAGCTTGCGCGGGTTCACCGGGGAGAACAGGATCGGCGCCGTGCGTAACATCCGGTAATTCGCGTCACGGAACGGCTTCGGGGCGACGTTCTGCGTCTGCCCGGTGCGGTAGTCGAAACGCGTGACTTTCCCGCCATACATGATGTTCGGGTCGAGCGGATCAGGCGCGACGTAGCCATACTCCTCGACGCCCACCGGATGCCAGTCGCGGAACGTGATCTGTCCGTCGTTGGCCCGGCTTGGGACACAAACCGAACCAGATTCCTGCTGCCCGCCACAGACGCGATACGGCCAGGAGTTGTCGGCCGTGACGTGATACAGTTGCGCCGTGGGCTGGTTGTACCAGGAACTCCACGTCCGGCCACCGTTCACCGTGATGACGGCGCCCTGGTCAGAGGCCAGGAGCATGACGTCGGGGTTGTCTGGATTGATCCAGAACCGGTGATAATCATCCCCACCAGGCGCGCCGCGAAACATCTGCCAGGTGGAGCCGCCATCGGTCGACTTCCACGCAACGATGCTTCCGCTGTACACGATGTTCGCGTTTTTCGGATCGACCTTGAGCTCCGCAAAGTCGGAACCACGGTTATGCACGCGCGCGTCGTTGCTGACCTTCCGCCAGTTGCCCCCCGCGTCGTCGGAGCGATAGATGCCGCTGCGTGTGCCGGCGTCGATCGTCACGTACAACCGCTGCGGGTCGTTCGGCGCAATCGCCAGGCCGATACGGCCCAGCCCCTCGGCGAACGTGGGCAGTCCGGTCATGATGGACGTCCACGTCGCGCCTCCATCGGTCGACTTGAACAAGCCACTGCCCGGGCCCTGCCACACGCCGTTCTCCCACGGCCCCTGCCGCGATTCCCACGTCGCCAGGTAAAGCGTGTTGGGATCGTTGGCGGCAAAGGCGACGTCGATGGCGCCGGTGTTGACGTCCTTGTACCAGACGCGCTGGAATGAGCGCCCGCCATCGGTGGAGCGATACAGACCGCGCTCCTCGTTAGGCCCGTACGGATGTCCGAGGACCGCCACATACAGGCGGTCGGGATTCCGGGGGTCGACGATGATCTGTGGGATCTGCTGCCCGTCGCGCAGGCCGAGGTGTGTCCACGTCTTGCCGGCGTCAGTGGACTTGTAGATCCCGTTGCCGGTGGAAAGGTCGGGACGCTGCAGGCCTTCACCACTGCCGACGTAAATGATGTTCGGATCCGACGGCGCGACGGCGATGGCGCCCACGGAACCGGTTGACTGGTCGTCGAAGATCGGAACCCAGGTGCGGCCGTAGTCGGTGGTCTTCCAGACACCGCCATTGACCACGCCGATGTAGAAAACGTTAGGCTGCTGCGGCACTCCGGCCGCGGCTTTGGTGCGGCCGCCGCGATACGGACCGATATCGCGCCATTTGAGCTCCTTGAATAGCTCGCTCGACTGGGCACCGGCATTCACAGCGGGAAACAGCATAACGAACACGGATACGAACCGAAAAAGACGAATCACAGCGGATCGCTCCAGAATGGGCTGACTAGGAACGTGATGAGGCCGGCGTACTGTGGCCAGTGTTCCACCTCACTGCTTTATCAATTGCCGGTCGCCGGTCGCTGCGCGCTGGTCGCTACTGTCACCCCGGACAGCGTATGGCCCGAGCTTTCGCGTGCGAGGGCGTCTTGCCGGCGTCGGCGACGAGCGCGATCGCGTTTCCAGTCATTTCCCGACCCTCGACGAGCGTACTGTCGAAATCGACTTTCACGCCTACCGGCCACCATTCGGGGAAGAGCACGACCGACCAGCCGACTTTCGTCTGCTCCCAGTACATCGCCTTGTTGCGCACTGCGGTGGAATCCTTCGCAAAGACCGAGTCGCGGACGCGCTGCACGCGATCGGCGAGGTCGCCGGCTCGGCCATCGTGGCCGGCTCCTACCCAATTGAGCGGCGGGTTCCAGGCGCCAAACGCAAAGCGCCAGCACTTCGATGACGGCGCTTCGGTTGCCGTTTGTGCGACAGCGCGTTGTGTCGCGGTCATGAGGACGAAAACGATGATTGCGAGCCTGTACAGCACCTTCAAACCCTCCGGAGTCTCCCTGAAAGTATCAGGAGGACAGTCGCTGCGGCCGAACAGACCGCTGCCGCAACCACGCTTCCGAAGCCTGCCGCGAGCGGATGTAACGGCAAGCCCGCGAGAACGGCCAGCGCTTCCGACGACGAGACCCACACGCCGCGCATCGCGAACATTGCGAGGATCGGCAGCGTTGCGGCGACCGCCACACCGGCGGCCCGCGGTACATGCGGAATCCGCAGCGCCGTCAGGAAAATGGCGAGGACTGCCGTCCACAAGGCGATCACGACGAGCGGATAGACACGGCGCAGGGATGTCATCGCCCGCGCGCCGCCAGGCGCTTGCGCGCACAATTCTTCGCTTCCCAGCTTCGGCCACCATCGACACTGCG
>DASRPK010000102.1:0-22643 GCA_035646395.1 Gemmatimonadaceae bacterium
CTCGGACCGTTCGGCACGCAGGTCCTCACCGAACTTGTAGCGGAGGTTGGCCGTGGCGTCCCGCTTCGCAAACACCGTCGCCGGCGTGGAGCAGTGGATCGACCCGTGATCACTCGTGACGACCACGGTGATCTTTCGCCGTGCCGCTTCGCGCAGCAGCGACAGTACCGCCGACCGTTGAAACCACTGAAGGGTCAACTGCCGCAACGCGATCTCATCGCGTGCGACTTCGTACAGGATCGCGCTTTCGCTTCTCCCGTGCGTCAACAGGTCCACAAAGTTGAACACGAACGCGGAAACGCCCTCGTGGCCGATGGCGGTCTGCATGCGGCGCTCGAGATCGTCCGAATCCGAGGGGGCCGAGATTTTTTCGTACCGGACCGACGCCGAAATCTTGAGCTCACGGAGCTGCGCCGTCAGCAGGTCGCGCTCGTGGGCGTTGAGCGTTTCGTCGTCTCGTTCGCCCCACCAGTCGGGGAATCGCGCCGCGATCTCGCCGGGGAATAAGCCGCTGAACAGCGCATTCCTCGCGTACGGCGTCGCCGTCGGCAAGACCGCGAAATAGTGCGTGGTCTCCACGTCGAACAGCGACGCGACCACCGGTTCGAGAATCCGCCACTGATCGAGTCGCAGGCAATCGACCACGATCAGTATCACCGCCGGATTGGTGCGCAACACCGGAAGTACGAATTCACCAACGACGTCGATCGAAAGCGGCGGACGGTCTCCATCGAGCTTCTCCAGCCAGGCTGGATACTGCTTCTGCATGAAGACGGCAAATTCCCGGTGCATGTCAGGGAACAGGGCACGCAACGATTCGTGCAGGCCACGTTCTCCTGCTTCGATGAGGTCCAGGTCCCAGCGCACCAGCTCGTCGTAGCGCTCGATCCAGCCGCGCCAGTCGAGGACACGATCGCGCTCGAGCTCCAGGGCACGGAACCGCTCCACAAATGCGCGGGCCACCGCCTGGCGCCGCAGGTTCGGACCGTCGAGCAGTTTCGTCACCACCGACAGCACCTGCCGCGGGTTCACCGGCTTCACCAGGTAGTCACTCACCTCGGCGCCTAACGCTTCACGGAGCGTGGCGTCGTTTTCGCTCTTGGTGACCATCACGACCGGAAGCAGCGGCGCGATCTCCCGCACTTCGCGATAGGCGTCGAGCCCCCGTTTCCCCGGCATCTGCTCGTCGAGCAGCAATACGTCATACGACCGGCGCCGCAGCATTTCCACGGCGTCGTCCGCATTGGTGGCCATGACCACCTCGTAACCCTTGTCGGCGAGGAAGAGGCGGTGCGGTTCGAGCAGTTCGGCCTCGTCGTCAACCCACAGCACCGACCTGGGCGGCTGCCCGAGCTTCACGGGAAGCGGCATGAAACGAATGTAGTTGCGCCCGCTGCGTTTGCCGAGTGCTGGATCGCGTCTAGATTCTGCTTCGTGCCATCATCGTTCGCTGCGCCACCGTATGCGCTTGCCTCGCCGGGATTCCCCCTTCGTTCCCTTGCCGCCCTCGCCGCTCGGTCCGCGCTCGGCGGACCACGCGAAGTGCTCCTGGCCGCGATGCAGGCTGCCCGGATGGTGGAAGGAGCCGCGGGCCTGCATCCCCTTCCTGAATCCTTGCGACGCTCGCGGGCGAACGCGGCCCGATCGTGGTTGGCGGCGCTCGCGCTCCCAACTCCGTCACGTGCTACAATTGCGCGCGCCATTGAAGCCAGCGCCGGCGCGGAGCGTGATGCCCTGGCCCAGGCGTGGGAGGCCATCGTTGCCCTCATCAGCCCGAGTGCCGATCTCGCGGCACGAGCGGAGCTGCGTCGGGTGAGTCTCCTGCTCGCGCCTCAATCGTGAGTCCCGGCCGGAAGAGCCCGGAAAAACCGGTGCCGTCGCAGGCGGAGGCGATGGTGCCGGCGGCGCTGGCCGGCGAAGCGTCGGGGGCCTCCGTCACGACCGGTTTCCCCAGCCTCGACTCCTTGTTAGGCGGCGGGCTGCGGAGAGGTGACCTGGTCGTGCTTGCCGGCGACGCCGGCGTCGGAAAATCGGCGCTGGCCCTGGCCATGACGCTTCGATCGACACAGGCGGACCAGTCAGCAGCGTTCCTGACCGCGGAAATGTCGGCAGCGCGCGTAATGGAGCGCGCGCTCGCGATCGAAGGCCGAGTTCGAGTGGACGATCTCCGCCGCGGTGGATTGGACGATGTCGCCCATAGCGGCGTCGCCGCTGCCGCTATCGCGCTACGTCGTCGGTCGCCGCACTTCGAGGATCTCCGCGATGCGGGTGTCGCCGGCGTGTCGGACTTCCTTGCGCAACATCTCGGAATCGACCTGACGGTTGTCGATCCGATTCAGGCGCTGACACGCGGAGTCTTGCCGGTCGAGGAGGAAGTGGCGGACGCGGCGCTCAAGCTCAAGGAACTCGCGCTTCGTCGGTCGACGGTGATTCTGGCCGTGTCCGGGCTTCGTGAATCGACAATCGGGCGCACGGATCAACGTCCTTCGCTCCGCGACCTGGGTGGCATTGGTGCGCTACGTCACCATGCTGACGTCGTGCTGGGTCTTTATCGCGAGGAGTTGTACCTGCCGAGTCCTCATATCGAAGGCGCCACTGAGCTCGCCGTGCTGAAGAACAGAAGTGGCCCAACGGGGCTAGTAGATCTGTACTTCTACAAACAATGGCTGCGCTTCGAGGACATGGTGGAACCGCGAAAATGAGATGGGAGATGGGGGATGGGAGATGGGCGATACATCGCGCCATTTCTGTCCTCGCGTTTTTTGCCTGCGCACGGCCGTACGTTCCGCCTTCTGATCCTGCGCCGGTCGTTCCAGTACGCGCTCCGACGACATCGCCCGCGCCTGTTGCCGCGCTACCGACGCGTCCAAGCGAAGGCATGGTCGACGGCGGCGCCGGAAAGTTGTGGTTCCGTGTCGTTGGGCGCGGGCCAGACACCGTGCTCGTACCACTTGCCGCCTGGCTGGAGCAGGGTCTCGCCTCGCTCGGCGAAAGGCACACAGTGGTCTTCTACGATCCGCGACACCGTGGTCGCTCCCATGCGTACACGGATTCCACGGCGGCAACGTTCGAGGGCGATGTTGCGGACCTGGAAGCGGTTCGCAACGCGGTCGGTGGCTCGCGAGTCGCGGTGATCGGATACGACTATTACGCCGCCGTTGCCGCGGCGTGGGCAGCGGCAAACCCTCAGCGCGTGTCGCGACTCGTGTTGCTCAGCCCCATCGAGCCGGCCGACTCGCTGGCCAGCGTCTGGAATCCGCCGGATCGCATGGCGCGGATCGACACCGTCGCCGCGCGCGCCCTGGTGAAGGCCCGCGCCGCCGGCCGCGACACCTCTGACGCCACGCGGTATTGCGAGGACTTCTGGCGCGTCAACATGCCACTGTTTGTCGGAGACACGGCGCAAACGCGGCTGAACGCCGCTAACTGGTGCACCGTGCCGAACGAGATGCCGGCGCGCATCGCGACGGTGATGGAGCGCGTGATGGCGTCGTTAGGTCCGGGGATCGACTTCGCCGCTCGCACTGCGGGCGTGCAGGCGCCAACACTGGTCATGCATGGACGGCTGGACCTGGTGGCGAACCCGGAAGGTGCGCGCGAATGGACGCGACGCATCAATGGTGCCCGGCTGCTCTGGTTGAGCAACGTGGGGCATCTGCCGACGCTTGAAGCCGGGCCGACGGTCGTGGAGGCGATCAACGACTTTCTGGCCGGCGGGTGGCCGACAAGGGCGGGGCCGCCGTGAAGAAGAATATGCAGGAAGCAGGAGGCAGGAAGCAGGAAACAGGGAAGGAGCGAAGCGTTTAAATCTCGAGGGTCGAAGGCGTAAGCCGCCGACCTCAGGTCCATCCCTGTTTCCCGCTTCCTGCCTCCTGCTTCCTCTGTCTTCTATATTCACTTCTCAACGAGAGCGGAGCCCGAATCGCGCCATGGCCGGTCACAGTAAATGGAAGCAGATCAAGCACTACAAGGCCGCGACCGATAAGAAGCGCGGGGCTTTGTTCACGAAGCTGATCCGCGAAATCACGGTCGCAGCCAAGCAGGGCGGCGGCGACCCTGATGGCAATCCACGGCTCCGCACCGCCATCGACGCCGCAAAAGCGTCCTCGATGCCAAAGGACAACATCGAACGTGCCATCAAGAAGGGCACGGGTGAACTCGAAGGGGTGGACTACGTCGAAGTGATGTACGAAGCCTTCGCGCCGGGCGGCGTGGCATTGATGATCCAGGCCCTCACTGACAACGCGACAAGAACCGTGGCCGACGTCCGGTACACCTTGTCCCGCGGGGGTGGCAACATGGGCGCCACGAACTCCGTGTCGTGGATGTTCGAGCGGAAAGGCCAGATCTACCTCGACGCGAGTCGCTACCAGGAAGATCCCACGCTCGAAGCCGCCCTCGAAGCCGGCGCAACGGACTTCGCGCGAGAAGACGATCAGTACGTTGTCAGCACCGACGTGGCCTCGTTCCACGCGGTCAGGTCCGCGCTGGAAAAGAAGGGCATCGTCGCGGTGGAAGCCGAAGTTGCGTGGATCCCGAAGCAAACCGTTTCCGTCGCCGGTGCTGAGGCCGAGGCGGTGCTCCGCCTGATCGAGTCGCTGGACGAACTCGATGACGTGCAGAAAGTGGACGCAAATTTCGATATCGATGCGTCGGTGATGTCGGGACTGCAGTCGTGACTCGGCACTGCAACTGACGTGATTCGTACCTCGGCGGCACCACCTCTGGCCTCTGGCCTCTGGTCTCTGGCTTGTGGTGTGGCTTCTGGCCCCTGGTCTCAGGCCTAACGTATGCTCGTCTTGGGCATCGATCCCGGCACCGCGGTCACAGGCTACGGCCTGGTTCGCGATGACGAGTCCAACGGCCGCGGTCCGGCTGGTGTGGCCATGCGGCTGGTCGAATGCGGCGTCATTCGCACCAGGCCACGCGATCCCCTCGCTTCCCGTCTCCGGGAGATCCACGCTGGCGTGACCGAGTTGATTGCGCGCCACAAGCCGGATCACCTGGCGGTGGAAGACGTCTTCTACGCCCGGAACGTGCGAACGACCGTCACGTTAGGCCACGCGCGGGGCGTCGTCCTCCTGGCGGGAGAGACGGCTGGTCTGGCAATCCACGAGTTTCCGCCAGCCGAGGTGAAGAAGGCCATCGTCGGCACCGGTTCAGCCACGAAGGAGCAGGTGCAGTTCATGCTGACCAGGCTCCTTCGCCTCCGTGTCGCGCCTGAACCAGCCGATGCGTCGGACGGCGTCGCTGCCGCTGTCACGTACATGCTGACCGCCCATCTGGAGCGACTGAAGACTGGTCCGACGCCGAGCCGCGCCAGGGCGCGGCCAATCTGATGATTTCGCAGGTGAGCGGCCGCCTCGCGACGCGCGACGTGGAGCGCGTGGAAATCACAACCAGTGGCGGCGTCACCTACGAAGTGTCCATTCCCCTCGGCACCTTCGAGGCCCTTCCACCCCGCGGCGAACCGGTCACGCTGTTCACGCACCTGGTCGTTCGGGATGACGAGTGGTTGCTGTACGGGTTCGGCTCGGCCCACGAGCGCGCGGTCTTCCGCCGCCTGCTCGTCGCGACCGGTGTCGGGCCGGCGCTGGCGTTAGGCATGTTGTCGCGGTTCAACGCAGACCGCCTCGTCCGGGCGATCCGCGAGAAGGACGTGGAAACACTGCAATCCGTGCCACGCGTGGGTCGCAAGAAGGCGCAGCAGCTCGTCCTCGATCTCGCCGACAAGCTGGATGACCTCAGCTCGGAAGGCACGGCCGGCGCGCCGCCCTCAGCCCCCGGCGCCGATCACGCGGTCCGGGCCCTCGTGTCACTCGGCGTCGCCGCACCTGATGCCGAAAAGGCGGTGCGCGAAGCGATGGCGGACGGCCGCGCGGCGGGGGATCTTGCTGCACTGATCCGCGATGCACTGGGACGAACGAGGAAGTAGCAAGAAGCAGGAAGCAAGAAGCAAGAAGCAAGAAGCAAGGATCTAGAAGGACTGCCGAGTCACGATTCACGATTCACGAGAATGCCGTCACTCAGAACATCGACCTTCACTGAAAGCGTCATCCGTGAGATGACTCGTGTCGCGCACCAGCATGGCGCGATCAACCTCGCCCAGGGCTTCCCGGACTTCCCGATGCCGGAGCCCTTGAAGGTCGCCGCGGCTGCGGCGATTCATGGCGACATCAATCAGTACGCGATCACGTGGGGCTCGCCGTCGCTGCGCCTGGCGATCGCGGAGAAATACCGCCGGTGGTACGATTTTCCGGTCGATACCGAGACCGAGATCACAGTGACGTGCGGAGCGACCGAGGCGATGGCGGCAGTCTTCCTCGCGCTCGTGGATCCGGAGGACGAGGTCATCGTCTTCGAGCCGTTTTACGAGAACTACGGTCCGGACGCGATCCTGGCTGGCGCCAAGCCGGTCTTCGTGCCGCTGGAACCCCCTGACTGGCAGTTCGATCGAGAGCGCCTCGCTGCCGCGTTCACGTCACGCACGAAAGCGATCATCGTCAACACGCCCCATAACCCGACGGGCCGCGTCTTCTCGCGTGACGAGATGGCAACGATCGCCGATCTGTGCGTCGCCAATGACGTCTGGGCGTTCACCGACGAGATCTACGAGCACATTCGTTATGCAGGAAATCACCACCTGCTCGCCGGGTTTCCCGGCATGCGCGACCTCACGGTCACGATCTCCGGACTCTCCAAGACGTTCAGCTGCACTGGATGGCGCTTGGGGCACGTGATCGCGCCACCGGAAGAGACGGTGGCCATCCGCAAAGTCCACGACTTTCTCACCGTGGGTGCGCCGGCGCCGCTGCAGGAAGCGGGCGCGGTGGGACTGGCCTTCGGACCGGATTACTACAACCAGATGGCCCTGGAGTATCGCGAACGCCGCGAGGTGCTCTGCGCCGCCTTACGGGAGGCTGGATTCAAGTTCAGCGTGCCCGAGGGGGCCTACTACGTGCTGGCCGACTTCTCCGACCTGAGCCAATCGAGTGATCGCGAGTTCGCGCTCTGGCTGGCGAAGGAAGGCGGCATCGCGACGGTCCCCGGATCCAGTTTTCACGCCACGCCGGGCCGCGGGACCAACTACGTGCGGTTCGCCTTCTGCAAGAAGAAGGAAACACTCGAACGCGCCGTCGAGCGGATTCTCGCAATCCGCACCCTCGTCCAGGGTTAGGGGTCAGACCGGGGTCAGACCAGGGTCAGAGTGGGGTCTGACCCCGTTCTGACCCCTATTCGACCCCGTTCTGGGTCAGAGTGGGGTCTGACCCCGTACTCTCTCCTGGAACGCGCCGTGGAGTGGATACTGCCATCCGCAGCCTCGTCTAGGGTTAGAAATCTTAGGGGTCAGACCAGGGTCAGAGTGGGGTCTGACCCTCATCTGACCCCAATCTGACCCCTATTATGCCTGCCGCTTCAGGGCGAGTTCGCCCGCGGGTTCCGGAAGCGTGGTGATATCGAATGTGCGATTGAGGCACTCGTCGATGAATCGTTGCGGCGGCATCGGGCGGGCAAAGTAGTAGCCCTGACCCAGCGTGCATCCCAGCGTCCGCAGACCGTCGCGCTGTTCCGGACGTTCGATCCCCTCGGCGACCGTTTCGATCTGCAACGTGCGTCCGAGCGCGATGATTGCGCGCGCCAGCACCGGGTCGGCGTCCTCGACACCAACCGCCTCCACGAAGGACCGGTCGATCTTCAGGACGTCGATCGGGAACTGCTGCAGGTAGCCTAACGAAGAGTACCCCGTTCCGAAGTCGTCGATCGCCAGGTTCAGCCCCAGGGCCTTGAGCGCGCGGAGCCGCTCGAGCGTCGCCGACGAGCGATGCATCAGGACGCTCTCGGTAATCTCGAGCGTCAACGCCCAGGGCTCGAGCCCGGAGTCATTGAGCGCCTGCCGCACGTCCTCGACCAGCGCCGCATCCTGGAAGTGGCGCGCCGACAGGTTCACGCTCATCTGCAGCGGCCGACGGCCCTTGGTTTTCGCGCGCCAGTGACGTGCCATTTCGCACGCCTCCCGCAAAACCCAGCGGCCTAACGGGATGATGAGGCCCGTCTCCTCGGCCAGCTCGATGAACCGCATCGGGGGGACGTAGCCTCGTGTCGGGTGATTCCAGCGCACCAGCGCCTCTGCGCCATGCACTTCGCCCGTGACGAGGTTGACGATCGGCTGGTATTCGACCTCGAAATCGTTGCGCTCCACCGCGCCGCGCAGGTCCACCTCGAGCTCGAGATTTTCCAGCATCTCGTTATGCATCGAGGGTTCGTAGACCGCGAAATGCCCCTTGCGGCGGCTCTTGGCGAAATACATCGCCAGGTCGGCATTCCGGAGCACATCGTCCGGGGCGTCGCCCATCTGCATCGACGCGATGCCGACGCTGACCCCGACGAACACGTCGCGACCAGCGAGATGGAACGGGGCGCTCACCGCCGCGGAAATGCGCTCGGCCACGACGACGACGTCGGCCATGCTGTCCACATCCTCGAGCAGCACCGCGAACTCGTCACCGCCCAGTCGTGCAATCGTATCACCGGGGCGCACACACGTCGTCAGGCGCGACGCCGCCGCCACCAGCAACTCATCGCCGACCGCGTGACCGAGCGAGTCATTCACCTTCTTGAAATCGTCGAGGTCGAGGAACAGCACCGCCGACGGATGCCTGCCGCGTGGGACGCGCGCCACCGTGTGACCGATCCGGTTCAGGAACAGGGCCCGGTTGGCAAGACGTGTCAACTCATCGTGGAACGCCTGGTGCGCCAGCTGTGATTGCAGCGTGCGACGCTCGGACACATCACGGGTGTTCACGACAAAGCCGGAGACCGTCGGCTCGTTGAGCAGGTTGGTGCCGGTGTTCTCGGTCCAGCAGAGCGAGCCGTCGGTGCGGAGCAACCGCCAGTCCTGCACACCGGGCACGCCGTCCTCGGATTCGTGGAGGCCGAGGAAGAACCGGTTGGCCATCGTCCGGTCTTCGGGGTGCACGTGATTGATCAGCCTCGTCCCCACCAGCTCCTTCGCGTGCATGCCAAGCACCTTCCTGGCCGACGGACTCGCATAACGAATCGTGGTGTCCGCCTCGACGATCAGGATGACGTCCGAGGAGTTCTGGACCAGCGAACGGAACCTGGCTTCGCTCGTGGCCAGGGTCGCCACGTCGTCCTTCACCGACGCGACGCGCCTGACGAGGACCAGCAGCACCATGGCGACGGCGATGAAGGCGGCCGCGCTGAGCGTGTTCCGGGCGCCCGTCTGCGAGATGAAGATGATGCAGGCGACGCCGATGATGAGCGCCGGGACGCTGCCTTCGGGGAGCGTGGCCAGGATCCGCGCCGCCGGACTGCCGCGCAGCATGTCCGGCTGCGCTGGCCGTTTTGGTCGTTCGCCCATGAACGTCCTGAGGCGAGCGAGCAGGATACCGCTTGTTGGCCGGCGTTTCGACGACGAGGGTGGCAAGCGCGGGATGTTGGGTGTAAAACGTGTCCCTCGCACTCGCGCTGATCAGGCGTGGTGCGAGCCCAATAACACACAGGTTTGCGCTCCCACGCGCCGAGCCTGCACCCAAAGACGTGCCGGGGTCGAAGTTGTCACCAGACGCGACATCTGGTTCGGAGTATATTCGGTCTTATATTGGTCGGGTTCGAAGGCCCATCTCCTGACGCCGCATCGATGACCCGCGAGATCACCACCCCGGACGAACTGCCCGAGGAAGGAACGGTCGAACTGACCCTCCGGCCGGCACGACTGGAGGAGTTCATTGGCCAGGAAAAGGTCAAGGAAAACCTCCGGATCGCGATCGATGCCGCCCTTTCCCGGCGCGAGCCCCTCGATCACACCCTTTTCTTCGGCCCCCCGGGACTCGGCAAGACGACGTTGGCCGAACTCATGGCCCGCGAGCTGGGGGTAAACATCCGCGCCACCTCGGGCCCGGCCCTCGAGAAGCCCGCCGACCTGGTAGGCACGCTGACCAACCTGCGGGAAGGCGACATCCTGTTCATCGACGAGATCCACCGCCTCCGGCCCGTGATCGAGGAGTTCCTCTACCCGGCCATGGAGGATTTCCGGATCGACATCCGGTTGTCGGAAGGCCCGCGGGCGCAGACCATCACCATGCCGGTCGAGAAGTTCGCGCTGATCGGCGCCACCACGCGGCTCGGGATGTTGACGCCGCCGATGCGCGCGCGATTCGGGATCGTGCAACGCCTCAACTACTATCCGGTCGAGGACCTCGACCTGATCGTTAGGCGCACGGCCGACGTGCTGAAGGTGGCCGTCGACGCCGAGGGGAGCCTGGAGATCGCGAAACGGTCGCGGGGGACGCCGCGCATCGCGAACCGCCTGTTGCGGCGCATTCGTGATTACGCCCAGGTGCGGGCGAACGGTCGCATCACGAAGCCGGTCGCCGAGCAGATGCTGCAGATGCTCGATGTGGATCACTTCGGCCTCGACGACATGGATGCGCGGATCCTTCGCGCCATCATTGAAAAGTTCGACGGCGGCCCGGTCGGGATCGCGGCCATGGCGGCCGCGGTAGCGGAAGATCCGGAGACGATCGAGGAGGTCTACGAACCGTTTCTGGTGCAGAACGGCTTCCTGCAGCGCACGCCCCGCGGCCGGGTCGCAACGGCACAGGCGTACCGGCATTTCGGGTATACGCTGCCGGTGCGGGCGGAACAAACCACGATGTTCTAACCGATTCCAGCTGCGTGCTGATTGCTGATTGCTGATGCTTATGCATCGTACTGGTGCTGGTACTGCAACCAGCGCCAGCGCCAGCACGTAGGCAACAGCAGTAGCAATCAGCAATCAGCACGCAGCGTACGCCTTGAAAACGTCAGACTTCGATTACGTCCTTCCCCCCGATCGCATCGCCCAATCCCCCAGCGATCGCCGGGACCAGAGTCGTTTGCTCGTCGTTGATCGCTCGTCAGGCACGTTCCAGCATCATCGCTTTGCGGACATCGCCGGGATGATCCCGGCCGGTGACGCGATCGCGCTCAACACCACGCGCGTGTTTCGCGCGCGCTTGCTCGGGCAACGCGACTCGGGCGCGCCGGCGGAAGTCCTGCTCCTCCGCCCCACCGGAGAGCCCGCGCAATACGAAGCGATGGTGCACCCTGGCGGAAAATTGCGCCCTGGTCGAGTGATCCACGTCGCGCCTGGATTTGATGTGAGGATCGAAGAAGTCACCGATCGCAGGACACGTCTCGTCAGGCTGGAGACCAGGGAGCCGGTCGAACAAGCCATCGAGCACCACGGTCACATTCCCCTTCCCCCCTACATCCATCGTGCCGACGCCGCGACCGATGTCGAGCGATACCAGACGGTTTATGCGCGAGAGTCCGGATCCGTCGCTGCGCCGACCGCGGGACTGCATTTCACGGAAGCGCTGCTGGCGACCCTGGACGCAAACGGCGTAAGGCGCGTCGATCTTCTGCTGCACGTCGGCGCGGGCACGTTCAAACCAGTGGAAGTGGAAGATCCGTCCCAACATGTCATGCACTCGGAGCACTACGAAGTCCCGGCAGCGGCGGCGGAGACCTTCAACTCCGTGCGTGCTGCGGGCGGGAGGATCTGGGCGGTGGGCACCACCTCCACCCGTACACTGGAAACGGTCGCGACGCCGGACGGACGGCTTCATCCCGCGAGCGGCGAAACCGACTTGTTCATCACCCCCGGCTACACGTTTCGCGCCGTGGACAGGTTGATCACCAACTTCCATCTTCCGCGCTCCACGCTGCTGATGTTGGTCGCCGCCTTCGCCGGATACGAGCTCACGATGGAGGCGTACCGGGTCGCGCTGGCCAACGACTACCGGTTCTACTCGTATGGCGATGCAATGCTCATTACCTAACGAGGACCCGTGAGCAGCTTCGCGTTTCACGTCCACGCCAGCAGCGGTTCTGCGCGTACCGGCGCCTTTCACACGCCCCATGGCGCCATCGAGACGCCGGTGTTCATGCCGGTGGGAACACTTGGCACGGTGAAAGCGCTGGATCCCGACGATCTCATCGCCGCCGGCGCCAGCATGATTCTCGCCAACACATACCACCTCCATCTCCGTCCCGGTGATGATGTGGTCCGCGATCTGGGTGGGCTCCACCGGTTCATGGCCTGGAATGGACCCATCCTGACCGACTCGGGCGGTTTCCAGGTGTTCTCGCTCGAGGGCCTGCGCAGCGTCGATGAGGATGGCGTTGAATTCCGGAGTCACATCGACGGATCGCGCCGCCGGTTCACGCCCGAATCAGTCATCCAGATTCAGCGGAACCTCGGTGCCGACGTGATCATGCAGTTCGACCACGTCATTCCTGGCCAGTCCACCTTCAAGGACGCTAAGGACGCGTCGGACCGATCGATTCGGTGGTTGGAGAGATGCCTCAACGAGGTCAGAGACCAAAGGCCAGAGGCCAGAGGCCCCCACGATTCACGATTCACGATTCACGATTCACCTCAAGCGCTTTTCCCTATCGTCCAGGGCGGCATTCACACAGAACTCCGCAGGGAAGCTGCGCGAACCATCAGAGGAATGAACGACTGGACAGGGTTCGCGATCGGCGGACTCTCCGTGGGCGAGAGCAAGGCGGACATGTACGCCACGCTCGAGGTTGTGCAGCCGGAGCTTCCGCTCGACCGGCCACGGTATCTCATGGGCGTCGGGTTTCCGGAGGACTTGATCGAAGGTGTCCGGCGCGGCGTGGATCTCTTCGACTGCGTGGCGCCGACACGGATGGGGCGCAACGGAACCGCCTTCACCAGCGCCGGCCGCATCAACATCAAGCGTGCCGAATATCGTACTGACGCCAGGCCGATTGACGAGAGCTGCGACTGCAGCGCGTGCCGCCGATTCTCAAGAGGGTATCTCCGCCACCTGTACGTCACGGACGAGATCCTGGGGCTCCGCCTGCTGTCGCTGCACAATGTACATTTCCTCGTGTCGCTGATGCGTGGCGCACGCGACGCAATCAACGCAGGCACATTTGATAGCTGGGCCAGCGAATGGCTGAACCGCCTGGCCTCCGCACCGGAATCCCAGACATGATCTTCGCCCCAGTTTTCACGCTGCTCCTCCAGGCCGCTCCCCGAACAACCAATCCGATGTTGCCGCTCCTGATCCAGATGGGAGCGATCTTTGCGATTTTCTATTTCCTCATGATCCGGCCGCAGCAAAAACAGCGAAAGCAGCACGAGGAACGGCTGCGCAATCTTCGGAAGGGCGACAGTGTCGTGACCGCCGGCGGACTGGTGGGCGAAGTGGTGCACATCAAGGAAGCGAGCGGCGAAGACGCCAAGAAGTCGATGGAAGATCACATCACGATCAAGACCGGCGAGTCCCGTGTTGTCGTCGAACGCGGCCGCATCGCCCGTGTGGCCGGCTCAACGACGAGTGGGGCCACGGCGTGAGCCTGCTCGAGATCCACGTTCTTGGTTCGCCGGTTCTCCGGGAGGAGACCATCCCGGTTACCGGGATCACCGATGAGATCCGGCGCCTGGTCGAAGACATGTTCGAGACCATGCGTACGGCACAGGGCATCGGCCTCGCCGCGCCACAGGTCGGTCGCCTGGAGCGGGTCGCGGTGGTGGACGTCGACAACGAACCGCTCGTTCTCATCAACCCGGAGATCATCGCCGAATCCGGAAGCGAGCGCGCCGAAGAAGGATGCCTGTCGATCCCTGACATTTATGGCGACGTGGATCGCGCGGCGCGCGTGACAGTGCGCGCGATTGATCTGGAGGGGAACACGTTCGAGCGTGAAGCCACCGAGCTCCTCGCCCGCGCGTTCCAGCACGAGATCGACCATCTCCACGGAAAGCTCTTCATCGACTACCTGAGCTTTCTCAAGCGACGCGGGGTCATGGCGCGGTGGGAAGACTTGAAGGAGAAGTATCCGGGCCAGCGACGCGTCCTCACGGCGTCCATGGCCGCCGAGCGTACCTCAGGGGACGAGAGCCAGTGACATGCGCGTCCTGTTCTGGGGCACCCCTGAATTCGCCGCTCCCGCACTTCGCGCGCTGTTAGGCGAGGGCTGCGACGTCGTCGCGGTCGTCACGCAGCCGGATAAACCGCAGGGTCGCCATCGCAGCGCCACCGTGCCACCGCCGGTGAAGCTCGTCGCGCTGGAGGAGGAGCTCCAGGTCCTGCAACCTGAAAAGCCGCGCGACCCCGCGTTCATCTCCGCGGTGCGCGACGTCGCGCCCGATCTCTCGGTGGTCGTCGCCTACGGGCACATCCTGCCGAAGGAATTGATCGATCTCCCGTCGCTGGGCACACTCAACATCCATGCGTCGTTGCTCCCGCGCTGGCGCGGGGCAGCACCGATCCAGGCCGCGATCCTCGCCGGCGACACGGAATCGGGCGTGTCCATCATGCGGATGGTGCCGGCGCTCGATGCCGGCCCCGTACTCCTGCAGGCGCGAACGCCCATCCTCGACGACGAAACGGGGGGTGAGCTGACGATGCGGCTCTCCGAACTTGGCGCGCTGGCGATCGTCGAGGCGCTGACGCTTGTGTCGTTAGGTGATAGCGCCGGGCAGCCGCAGGACGAGACGTGGGTAACCTATGCCGGGAAGATCACGCGGGAGCAGGCGCGCATCGACTGGACGAAGCCGGCCATCGACGTGTCGCGAACGATTCGCGCGTTCGACCCCGTCCCCGGCGCCTACAGCACGTTGCGCGGCACGGAAGTAAAGCTGTTCGGTGCACGCGTGGCGCAGGACGTGGAGGGAGACCCTGGGGTCGTGCTCGGAATCGACGAGATGGGGTTGCTCGTAGGGTGTGGCGAGGGCAGCGTGCGGATTGCCTATGCACACCCCGCCGGCCGCCGCAGACTGGCGTCGCTGGATTGGGCCCAGGGGCGTGGAGTCGCCGCCGGAGACACGTTCGAGAAATAGGGGTCAGACACCTATTAGGGGTCACCTGAATTAGGGGTCAGACACCTATTTCTTTGGGGTCAGACACCTAAGTCTTTGGAAGTCAGACACCTAGTTCTTTGGGGTCAGCACACCTAGTTCCATTCGAGAATAGGTGTCTGACCCCTATTTCGTGACCCCTATCGCTACAAAGGTGCGGTTAGCCTTTCGCTGGCGGGGCCTTGGTAGCGCTATCAACTGGTGTCGCCGGCGGCGTAGCCTGTCCACGCGGGCGTGGCGCGACCGGTGCCCCTTCACCCATCCGTTCCAGGCCGCCCACGACGACAATTTCACCGGCCTGTACGCCGTTCACGATTTCGACCATTCCGGCCGACCGGACGCCTAACGTCACTACGCGCCGGCTCGCCTTCCCGTCGACCACCGCCCACACCACGTTCGCCGATCGCAGCGGTTGTACGGCATCTTCGGGAACGACGATGGCGTTCGCCCGTGTCGCCGTCGCCAGCCGGGCCTCGATGAACATCCCCGGCTTGAGAAGCCCGCCCGGATTCGGCGCGCTCGCCTTCACCAGTATGGTGCGGCTTTCACCTTGCACGACCGGGTCGATGAAATCGACCCGGGCGCGGAAGGTGCGTCCTTCCTGCGACGCCACGCTGAAATCCACGGTCTGGCCTGGCCGCAGTTTCACCGCATAACGCTCCGGCACTTCGATCACCGCGCGTTGCGGGTTGACCGTCTGCAGCGTGAGGAGTCGCGTCCCGGTGGTCACGTAATCACCGACGCTCACGAAGCGCTGGCCAATCGCGCCGCCGAACGGCGCCTTTACCGTCGTACGCGCGATCTGCAAGTCGAGCAACGCCAGCCCGGCCTCACTGCTGCGAGCTGCTGCTTCGGCACGTTCGAGGTCTGCCGCCGACGCCGCGTTCTGCGCGCGAAGCCGCCTGACGCGCTCCAGTTGCTGGTTCGACAGGTCGCGATCGGCCTTGGCGCGCTCCGCCTGCGCCTTGAGCATGGCATCGTCGATCTTCACCAGCGGCGTCCCCGCCGCGACCGACTGCCCTTCACGGAACAGGATGGCCGTGACACGTCCCTGTTCATCGGGACGCAATTCGATTGCCTGCAGCGCTTCGATGCGTCCGGTGGCGCGCACCGCGTCGACGACCGATCGCCGTCGCGCGGTGTCGACGTCGACGGGCATCGGTGGCATGGCGGGTGGACCACCGCCGGCTGCGCCCTCCCCGCCCCCGCCTTCCTGCGCCGCCTGGCCTCCGCGACCACGCATCAGCAGGAAGATGATGGCGATGCCGACAACCAGCACCGCACCGACAATGGCCGGCCGACCGTTGCCCCGTCGATTCGTCAGGCGGCGAAATGAAAATGACATATGGTCCCCTAGCGGTTAGTGCGGTCGCCGGACTCGAACACGCGACGACCCAGCAACGTTTCGATCTGTGACAACGCGAGTCGCGCACCAAAGCGTGCCTGTACCAGCGCCGCCTCGGCCTCGCTCAGCGCGATCTGCGCCTCGAGCAACTCGAGAATGGTGGTGGCGCCTTCTCCATAACGAGCGCGCTGCACGCGGTAGGTCTCGGAGGCGGCTGTCACGCCAACCAGCGCCAGCGCGATGCCGGCGCGGGCGGTGCGGTATCCGTGATACGACTGCACGATCCGTTCACCCGCCGACCGCTCGCGCTCCTCGCGACGCGCTCTGGCGACGTTGCGATCCGCCTGGAGCCGTGCGACGGCCAGTTCACGTTGTCCGCCGTCCCAGAACGGCAACACCATCGCCAGCTGAAGCTGTGAGCGCTTGAGCGCGTTTGGAAAGAGCTCGCTGTCGTACGCACCGGTCGTCGCCGACAGCGTCAGCGCCGGCAGGTACCGTTCACGCTCAGCGCCTAACACCGACTCGGCACGCTTTTCTTCTGCCCGCGCCGCTTCGACATCGGGACCTCGCTGACGCAGTTCCGCGATTGCCTGCTCTTCCGAGAACGGCAGGTCGGGCAGCGTCGTGGTATCGAACGGCGCAGCGTCGGCAGGACCCGGCAGCCCGATCAGGCTTCCGAGTTGGAAGCGCGATGCCACGACCGCCGAGTCCTGTCGCAGGAGGGCGAACCGGGCGCGATTCAGCTCGAGCAACAACTGCAGCGAATCCGACGCGATCGCCTCACCAGCCACAACCCGGACTCGCGCCATGGCCAGCTGCTCTTCAGCGCGCTTTACGCGATCGGCAGCGACACGCGACAACTCGCGTGACGCCAGGACGCCGAAATACGCGGCGTCAGTGAATAACGCCGACTGAAACCGTGTCGCTGTTTCATTCGCCTCGGCGCTCTCCAGTGCGGCCCGTGAACTCTTCAATGTGCCGAGCTTTCCGGCGCCGAGAATGACATACGATGCTTCGAGCGACGCGGCAGCCGCGTTAGGGCTGACGCTACCCGTCCCGAAGTTGAAGAACGGCTCGGAATACCGGATGTAGTTGATGGACCCGTTGAGCCGCGGCGCATACAGATCGGCGGTTGCCGCCCGTCGTTCCCATCCTGCAACGCGGATCCGCTGTGAAGCCGCCACCGAGTTCGGATCCACCGCAATAGCGCGCTGCCGCGCCTCGCTCAGTGTCACAACGGGTGCCGTCGTCGTTTGCGCCGGCACAATCGGAGCCGCGCAGAGCAGCAACCCCGCAACAATTTGCAATTTGCAATCTGCAGTTTTCAATTTGCAATTCATGGGATCTCCATCCTCGCCGCCGCGCCCGCGACCGGCTGCGGGCGCGTCCACTCCGGCGTGTGCGTTCCACCTGTGGGTGCCGGCATCGGCTTCGTCCGGCGCGACTTCTCGAACACCACGAACACCGCCGGCACGAGGAACAATGTCAGCAGCGTCGACACCACCAGGCCGCCGATGATCGCGTAGCCTAACGGGCGCCGGCTGGCGGCACCCGCGCCAAGACCCAGCGCGATTGGCAGCGCGCCGAACACGGCGGCCACCGACGTCATGAGGATCGGGCGCAGCCGGATCCGGCCGGCTTCGCGCATCGCCGCCACCGCGTCCATCCCCTTCGCCCGGAGGTCGTTCGCATACGTCACGAGCAGAATCGAATTCTTCGACACAAGGCCGATGAGCAGGATCATGCCGACCTGGCTGTAGACGTTCAGCGTTGACCCTGCGATCCAGAGAGCGCCCAACGCGCCGGTCACGGCCAGCGGCACCGCCAGCAGGACGGTGAACGGATGCAACAGCGACTCGAACTGGGCCGCCAGGACCATGTAGACGAAGATCAGCGCCAGGGCAAACGCAAACGCCAGCGCGCCACCGCTGTCGCGGAATTCACGCGACTCACCGGCATAGTCGATCGTGCTCCCCGCCGGCAGCACCTCGGCGGCCGCCGCGTTTAATGAATCAAGCGCCTGGCCTAACGTGAAACCGGGCGCGAGGCTGCCCGACAGGGTGAACGAGCGCACCCGGTTGTGATGGTTCAATTGTCGCGGCCCACTCCGTTCCTCCACTCTCGTGACGGCGTCGAGCGGTACGAGCTGGCCATCACGGCCGCGCACTTTCAGTCCGGATATGTCCGACGGCGTCGCGCGTTCGGCTGGATCGAGTCGGAGGATGACATCATAGAGCTTGTTGTCCGACGTGAACCGGCTCACATCACGGCCGCCCAGCATGGTCTGCAGCGTGACCGCGATGTCGCGCGCGGGGACGCCGAGGTCTTCGGCGCGATCTCGATCGAGACTGACGACCAGTTCAGGACGCGTGACGCGAAGGTCCGTATCGACATTCATCAACCCGGGAATCGTCCGGGCGCGATTGACGAAAGCATCCATCCCGTTGGCCAGCGTCTCGAAATCGCGGTGACGCACGACGAACTGCACGGGCGGCAGAAATCCACCGAACGCCGGCGGGTTCGACGCGAACGCAAAAACACCCGGCACCCCGAAGAAGAACTGCGGCTGCACTTCGTTGATGATGTCCTGCGCCGATCGATCGCGCTCTTCCCGATCGGTCAGGATCGCGCCGAAAAACCCGGAGCTCGGCGAACCGCCGAAGCCCACGAAGGAGAACGAGCTGCGGATGTCCTTCGTCCGGGCCGCGATCGCCTCGATCTGCTTCAGGTATTCGTCCGTGTATTGTACCGACGCGCCTTCAGGCGCGATGACGAACGTGAAGAAGAAGCCACGATCGTCCGCCGGTACAAACTCGCGCTCCAGGACGTTGTAGAGCACGACCGCCGACGCGGACAGCAGCGCACCGCCCGCGATCACGACAGAGGGCCGGCGCAACGCCGCTGAGAGCCCTCGCACATACGTGTTCGTGATCCGCATCAGGTCGGTGTGCACGCGCCGGTGAAACGCGGACTCTCGCTTCGACACGCGAAGGATCTTCGCCGACAGCATCGGCGTCAGCGTGAGCGCGACGATGCCGGAAATGAGCACCGAACCGCCGACAGCCACGCCGAACTCGTTGAACAGGCGCCCCGTAATCCCGGTCAGGAACAACAGCGGTGAGAAGACGGCCACCAGCGCAATGGTCGTCGCAATGACGGCGGTGGTGATCTCCTTCGTGCCGTCGATCGCCGCCGTTTCGGGATCTTTCCCCAGCTCTTCCTGGTGTCGATACGCGTTCTCGAGGACGATGATGGCGTCGTCAACCACGATGCCGATCGCCAGGATCAGACCGAGCAGCGTAAAGGTATTGATTGAGTAGTTGAGCGCCGACAGAATCGCGAACGTGGCGATGATCGAGACCGGAATCGCCAGCGCGGGAATGATCGTCGCACGAAGCGACGCCAGGAACATGAAGATGATGAAGATGACCAGGCCGGCGGTGAGCAGCAGCGTTTCGCGTGCTTCATCGATCGACCGCTCGACGAAAATTGTTCCGTCGAACGCCATGTTCAGCGTCACGCCGGGAGGCAATGCGGCACGAATCGCCGGCAACTCGCGATGCACGCCCGCCGCCACGTCGAGCACGTTGGCCTTCGACTGCCTAACGACGCCAATGAAGACCGCGTCCTTACCTGAATATCGCGTGACTGAACGCTCGTCTTCGGGTCCGGCTTCCACCCGTGCGACGTCGCGCAGCTTCACCAGCTGATTTTCGCGACTCGAGACCGTGAGCTCGCTGAACTCGTCGGCGGTCTTCATTTCACCGAGGTAGCGAACCGAGAACTCGCGCCGTTCTGATTCGATGCGGCCGGCGGGGATTTCGATGCTCCGCGAGCGAATTGCCGCTTCGACGTCCTGCGCCGTCATGCCGCGCGCCGCCAACTCGCGCGGCGACAACCAGACCCGCATCGAGAAGCGGCGCTCACCGAAGATCGGCGCACCCGATACGCCGGGAATCGTCTGCAGGCGTGGCTTGATGAGCCGGTCGCCCATGTCCGACAGCTCGATGAGGCTGTAGCTGTCCGACGAGAGCGCCATGAAGATGATCGGGAAGGCGTCGGCATCTTCCTTGGCGACGACCGGTTCCTCGATATCCTCGGGTAAAAAGCCGCGGATGCGAGCGACCTTGTCGCGAACGTCCTGGGCCGCATCTTCGATCGGCCGGTCGAGCAGGAACTCCAGCGTGATGGTGCTGATCTGCTCCGCGCTCGAACTCGACATCGTACGGAGCCCCTCAACGCTCGAGAGTTCTTCCTCAAGGATGTCGGTAACAGCGGACTCGACGACCTGCGGGCTGGCGCCAGGGAGCAACGTCGTCACGGTGACAACCGGCGAATCCGCATCGGGAAATTCACGCACTGGCAGGCGCGTGTATCCGATCAAACCGACGAGCACGAGTCCCAGGCTCACCATGCTGGCGAGAACAGGCCGGCGTATGAACCGCTCAGCAAACTGCATCTTCACCTCCCTCGGAAGACCGCTTGAAGCGCGCGCTGTCGCGCCGCCTCCCTATTTCATCGTCGATCGGGGCCGCTGGGAATCGACAGAGGGACCCCGAAGATACACCGAAAGAGTTCGGGCGCAATACGCCGTCCTCTGGATCGGCGTGAATGGAGCGCGTTCCTGACCGCTCCCGCTCGACGAGCAGGAGAGGGCGCTTGGACGCGGAGTGGATTTGGTCTGCCCGCTGGAATGAGTCTGGCCGGTTGGTTTCCGAAATCGGTTTAGCGGATCTCGGCACGCCTCATGGGCGCTGGCTCGAGATGGAAGGAAAGGTATGCGCGGACCTCGGTGAAGCAGGAGAGGCGGAATTGCAACGAATTGTCCCGTATCGAGGCATGAGCGGAAGAATCCGGCGCACCATTGCACCAAAAGAGGGCGCGCCGGTAAAACGCATCTGCATCAGTCATCTGCCATCCCCCATCTTTAGGGCATGCTCCTCGGCGCAGTCCCGGTTCATCATTCCAGCGTGACGGACGCACGCGTTGCCGCTGCTGACGTGCTCGCCGACTTGCGCGACGGATTGCTGCTCGATGCGGCCTTCGATCGACGTACGTCCAATCTCGACGCGCGCGACCGGCGATGGACGCAGGAACTCGTATACGGACTGCTTCGCCGGCGCGAGGATCTCGATTCTGCGCTGCATCCGCGTGTGCGCGGCGGAATCGCTCGCCTGCATGCCGACCTCACTGACCTCCTGCGCCTCGGCGTCTACCAGTTGTTGTACATGAACAGCGTGCCGCCTTACGCGGCGATCGCGCAGACGGTGCAACTGGCGAAGGTCCGGCATGGCATCGGCGCGAGCAAACTGGCCAATGCGGTCCTCCGCCGAGTCGACCGCGAGCGCGAGCAGCTGGCCACCGAGGGGAAGGCAGCGGATGACGAAGTCGGACAGCTCGCCCGGAAGTACTCGCATCCCCGCTGGCTGGTGGAGCGCTGGGTAAGTCGGTTCGGTTCACGTGACACCGAACGGCTGCTCCAGCGGAACAACGAGGAAGCGCGGGTCGTGCTGCGTCCCTGGGTCGTCGTGCATGAGCAGCTCGAGACCTCACTCGAACGCAGTGGCGTCTTACCGGAGGACGTGCCACTGGTACCGGACAGCATCCAGTTGCCACAGGGGACCGCCCTCCTCGAGCTCGCGGCCTGGCGGCAGGGTCATTGTTTCGTCCAGGACCCGGCGGCCACGCTGGTGACTCGTTATGCGGCGCTGGCGCCGGGATCGGTCGTCGGCGATTTCTGCGCCGCGCCCGGCGGCAAATCGCTGGAGCTTTCCCGTGACGCGCGCTATGTCCTCTCGGCGGACCGCTCTCCGGCCCGGCTCCGCAGGATGGCGGAGAACCTCGACCGACTCGACGCCGGCAACGTGGGACTCGTCGCGATGGACGCCGCGCGCCCGGCAGCGTCGCGCCTCGACGCGATCCTGCTCGACGTTCCCTGCACGGGAACCGGGACGTTCCGCCGGCATCCGGACGCACGGTGGCGGCTGCGTCATTCCGACCTGGCGATCCTCGCCGCCGCGCAGGCCGAACTTCTGCGCGTCGCGGCGACACACGTGATGGCCGGCGGCCTGCTGGTGTACAGCACCTGTTCACTCGAGCATGAGGAGAATGACGAACAAGTGGACGCGTTTCTCGCGCAGCATCCCGATTGGACGCTCGAGGGGCCACCAGCGGGGACGGTGCCTGACGAGGTGCTGGACAGGGGCCGGTTGCGCGTGTTGCCCCAGGTGCATGGCACCGACGGTTCGTTTGCGGCACGGCTGCGGAGGGGCCCAGCGACGTGACCCTTTCTGAACGTGGGAAGGCCCTCGGAGAGTGGGTGCGTAGTCCGGTCGCCAAAAACCATGCAATCATCGCCTTCGCCGCATTTTCCGTGGCGTGGCTGCTCGTGGCGGT
>DASRPK010000103.1:0-2065 GCA_035646395.1 Gemmatimonadaceae bacterium
CGCACTCTCGAACGTCCGCGCGATGCTCAAGCCGGGTGGGCTCCTGCTCTCGAACAACGCGCTGCTCGAGCTGCCGGAATCCGGTATGCGGTCGATCGGGTACGTGACCACGGAGTATTCCGAGGCGCGCGACGACGGCGATCACATCGTCTTCTACCAGGCCCAGTAATGGGGTCGGGAGTCATTTATGACTCCCGACGCCTTCAAACTTGATCTCCGGGTCCGCGCGGGACCTCGGGACCCAGGCGCTGATCAGACTCTCCTGACCCCCGGCACCCACCGCCGCCACTCCAAAAACCCAGTCGTCGATCGATGCGCCTTGCACGACGAACTGAGTGACGTTGCCGGCTTCTTCTGACGATTCCCATGCCTGGGCCCACGGTTCGCGCCGGTAGATGCGGTAGCCGGAGGCGCCGGGCGACGCGAGCCACCGCAGATTGGCGTCGTAGCCGGATGGCTGCCGGCCGATCAGCGGCTGCCCTTTCTCGTTGACGACGCGCGGCGCAGCGGGCGCCATCGCCAGGAGCGCGGCCGCGGCGACGTTGACGCGAGCGTTCTGGGCCAGGTACGCGAAGTCAACACCTTCCGGCGTGTCGTCCTTGCCGTGCTGCCGCGAGAAGTTTTCCTTCGACTCGCGGAACACCACGGCCGGGAAACCGCGCTGCGTGAACGACGTGTGATCGCTCGAGCGGCTGAATCGATCCTCGCGGGCCATCGGCCTTACGCTGTGCGACGGCACGTACTCGGCGGCAGCCTTCTGGACATACCGTGCCAGCGATCGCGACATCGAGTCCTCGGGTCCCTGCGCGTACAGACGAACGGTAGCGGCATCGACGACCCCATCGCCGCCGCGCGAATTGCCAACGATGTCGTTGTTGAAGGTCGCCTCGACGATCGCTCCGTTTTCCTGCAGGCGCTGGGCGTGGGCGCGGGATCCGAACAGTCCCTGTTCCTCGCCGGCCCACAGCGCGAACACCAGCGTGGCGTCGAAATCGATGCCGCTCGCGGCGAGCACACGTGCCAGCTCCATCGTCAGCGCCGTCCCGCTGCCGTTGTCGTTGGCTCCCGGCGCGAGCGCGTTGTAATCCTGCGCCGCATTCAACTGTGCGTCGGGCAGGGTGACACCTGGCGGCTGCGTGTTGGACGCAATCTGCGCCCCCGGACCGATGTTCACGGTGTCGTAGTGCGCGGTGACGTAGATCCGGCGCGCGCTTCGACCGGGCAGAACGGCAATCACGTTACGCAGCTCCACGGGCCTCGTCATACGGCCCTGCTGCGCCAGATAGTGGACGTCGAAACTCACCTGCAGGCGCGGACTGGCATTTCGCAGCTCACGCAGAATCCATTCGCGGGCGGCGCCGATACCGCGGTCGACGGACGTGACGTCCGACAACGTATTGCGCGTGCCGAATGCGGCAAGGGTCGTGACCGTCTGTTGGAGACGGGACGGCGACACCGCGGCGACAAGGGCCGCGACCTGCGGGCTGACCTGCCGCTCAGGCGGCTGGTCGCCCTCGCAGGCCGTAATGGCGGCAACCAGAGTTGCCATCAGGAGGCAGCGAATCATCGAAAATCCTCGCAAAAAAGAGGGCACAAATTTCACATAAACACCGACGTTTACCTAGCCCATCCGCACCACCTATCAGGACAGTGCCCTGGCAGGCCGATAAGAGGGGGTGAAGATCTCGCCTCCTTCCGGATTTCATCGTGGCACAGATCCTGAATCACCGGTGGATCAGAAGGGCGGGTTACGCAGATGACTGACACCCGGATCGTGGTCACTCCAGTGCAGAAGGTCGTTGTCGTCAACGGCAACACTGAAGTACTGGGCATGCTCGAGACGGTGCTCGACGCCGGCCGCTACGACATGGTGTTTGTGGAGTCGAGCGAGCACGCGTACTCGCAAATCAAGAAAGTCCTGCCGAACCTCGTCATTCTGTGCACGCGCATCGAGCAGCTGGACGGATTCCAGCTGTTGACGATGCTGAAGCTCGATGAGGAGACGCGCGACATCCCCGTGCTCACCTGCACCACCGAGCACGAAGGACAGGATTTCGACACTGCG
>DASRPK010000104.1:0-2547 GCA_035646395.1 Gemmatimonadaceae bacterium
CCGTCGCCGAATGCCCATCGGTCGCCGAGTATCTGGGTGACGTGATGCTCGAGGTGCACCACGTAATCCTTCATCAGGTAGTCGAGCGTCGAGGGTGCGTCGGGTGAAACGGAGCGGAAGGCGATGACGTCGAAGTTGTGATGCCGTCGCCCCCGGCACCGCTCGGCTTCGGGAATCGCCTCGAACACTCGAGCCAGGTGTCGATTGTATCCGAGCCAGAGATCGATCAGGGCATGCCAGTCGGCGTCTGCATAACGCTGGGCCTCAACCCATGCATCCTGGTCATAGCCGGGGAATATCAGGTCGTCCAGCTGTGTCGCGCGTACAAGGCGCTCGTGGTTCACGCTGGCCGAGTCGATCAGGTGGCCGAGGACTTGTTTAGGCGACCACTTGCCGGGACCGCGTGAAACGCCGGCCGCGGCGTCGGTGATGTTTCGGAGCATCGGTTCCGCGACGTCGAGGTCTTCGCGGAACGCGGCGATGTAGTCAACCATGGCTGGCTCGGCGCGGCTTCATGAGCACACAGGAGGCGTCAATGAAAACCTGGAAACGCGGATTGCCCGGATTTTGCGAATCTCGCGGATGACGCCTGCGTGACGGCCAATTCCTATGCTCCCGCATGCGCATCGAACTCATTGAAAAAGAAATCACAAAGGATGTGATCGGAGCATTCTTTGAGGTCTATAACACTCTCGGGTATGGCTTTCTCGAGTTCGTCTATTCCCTTGCGATGGAGCGCGAGCTCCTCCGGCGAGGCCACATCGTTAGAAGGGAAGTCAGCGTTCCAGTCTTCTACAAGGGTGAACTGCTGACGACTCAGCGAGTCGATATGATCGTTGATGAGAAGGTTATCGTTGAGAACAAAGCTGGGCCTATTCTGCCGCCAACTTCGAGGCTCCAGGCGCTAAGCTACGTCCGATCAACATCTCTGGAGGTTGGACTTCTCCTTCATTTTGGTCCCGAGCCCAACTTCTACCGGGTCGTTCACTCGAACCGGTGACCTCAGGTCAGTCATTCGCGTGATCAGCACAACCCGCGCAATCAGCGATACAGCTATTCATACGTTTCGTGTTCTTTTGAATCCGGCTCTTGACTGAGAGCGACACCCAGCGACACTCTCGAAGGTCCATGCCTTCGATCGGGGCCGTCATGCGTATCGCTCTGCTGGCTACTCTACTCCTCGTGTCCCCGTGCGTCGGCGTCGCCCAGGCTCCGACGGCCCCCGACGGATTCGGCGTACCATTCAAGGCCCGGCCGCTCGGAACCGGCCCCGTCAAGGTCGGGCCGGACAAGGGCACCGTCATTGTCGTCGGTGGCGGATCGATGGGGCCCGAGATCTACAAGGCGTTCATCGAGGCCGCCGGGGGGCCCGACGCACTGATTCTCAATGTGCCTAACGCCGGCGGGGCGGACTCCGTCAGTCCCAACATGGGACAGCAGTGGCGCAACAACGGTGCAAAAAACGTCGTCGTCCTGTTCACGAAGGACCGGAAGATCGCCGACAGCGATTCGTTCGCCGCCATCATCAGGAAAGCCGGCGGCGTGTGGTTCGAGGGTGGCCGGCACTTCCGACTCGTCCAGGACTACGGCGGCACCAAGGCCGAGCGGGAATTCAGGGCCGTGCTCGCGCGTGGCGGGGTTGTGGGGGGATCGTCGGCGGGAGCCACGATCCTCGGCGACTTCATGGTACGGGGCGCGCCGTCGAACGAGAACATGATCATGGATTACCCCGGCTGGCAGAAAGCCTTCGGCTACCTGCGCAACGTCGCGGTCGACCAACATGTGGTGGCGCGTTCGCGATTACCCGATCTGGCCGACTCGATCATCACGAAATACCCCAACCTGCTCGGGATTTCGGAAGACGAGGGCACGGCGTGGGTCATTCGCGGCGACACCGGCCGGATTATTGGCCGCAGCAAGGGGTTTGTGTATAACGGCAAGGATCCTAACGACGAGGGTAGCCCATTCCTCACGTTGCAGCCAGGCGATGCGTACAATCTCAACACACGCCGGATCATCAGCCGGGCGCGCGATCGATCGGCGCTCAAGCTCGACTTCGTGAACGCGATGTTCGCGAAATACAACGATTCCGCTGCGGGCAGGGCGACAGTGCTCGTCGCGATGGATGGGAACGTCATCATCGATCACGCGTTCGGCATCCCGGCACAGCCTCGGCATCAGCCGCGCACGACGCAGCCACAATTCGACCTGGGCAACATTGCCAAGGTCTTCACCGAACTATGCGCACAGCTTCCAGCGCAGACCGGACGTGGTCGGGCTGCGACGCCTGATACGGGTGCACAAACCGCGGGCCGGGGACGCGGCGGACCTCCTCCTCCGTCGCCGCTGCAGATGTGCGTAACCCGCGTCGCGGCGCCGGTCGGTGCGCGGCAGATCACCGCCCCAGACTCCAACCAGGTGCACGGCAATGTCGACGAGCTGTATCGCATCGCGCTCGGGTTGGAAGTCCCGACGACCTGGCGTGACGCGGACTACTCGAAGGGGTGGACAGTCGACACCTGGAAGGGCATGACTCGGCTGGCGGCG
>DASRPK010000105.1:0-2717 GCA_035646395.1 Gemmatimonadaceae bacterium
TAGTCCTTCTGCTGCGGGTTGGCATCCGAGACCTGTGTCAGCGTCGTCAGGTTCGGTCCCACGTACAGGTTCGGGAATTCGACGAAGGTGCCCTTGGTGACCAGGTACGTCTCGGCATTCTTCGCCTTGGACGGCGCGCCGTAACGCACGTCGGCCATCACGACCTGTTCCGGCGCGCGACGCGCGTCCAGCTTCGACGTGTAGAAACCGCTCGCCTTGGTGTCTTCATCGAACGCGCTCAGCCACACCGGCTTCGAGGTGTCGACGAACCGTTCCTCCTCGTCGCGGCCGAGGTCGAGCAGGCGCAGGGTCATGTTCTCGCGGCGGCCTAACGAATCTGTCAGGACAACCGGCGCTTTCGCGCCAGTTGGATCCAGTTCCCAGATGTCGAACCGGTCGTTGACCAGGATCGAGCGGTCGTCTTTCGTCCAGCCGGCGATGCCCCACGCGCCGGGATCATCCGGTGTGCTGTGCGTCTCCTGCTCGAAATGCACGCTGGGCGTCGCGGCGGTGATGTTGGTGACCTTACCGGTCGCGACGTTGTAGGTGTGCCACTCGTCGCGGTCGAAATAGGCTATGTACTTTCCTCCCGGTGAGAGCTGTGCGTTGCCGGTGATCTTCGTCGCGACGAGCTTGCGTGAACCAGTGGCCGGATCGACGTGATAGATGTCGTTTCCGCCGTCACCCCACATGCGCTGCACATCGTAAGGCACGCCGGTCGACTGCAACCCGATCTTCCCATCGTCGGAGAGCTGCACGGACGGGAACGAGTCGTGCGTCAGCTGCAGCAGCTTCTTCGTCGCCAGATGATAGACGGCCGTGTAGGTGCGATTGCGCGACTGGTTGACCTGCAGCAGTTGCGTCGGCTGCAGTGCCGGGTCCTTCCAGTGCCACAGGTCGTACCGTGCCTTCCCGACCAGCGAGTCGGCCGGAACGGTGTCCTCCGCCGGTGGAGCAATCGCAAACTGCAGCGCGGTGCCGGCGCGATTGAGCGTGACATTGAAGCTGTCGGGAAAACGCGTCCCCTCCGGCAACATCTCGGATCGCACGATCGGCTGCGCCGTGCCGGTCTTCACGCTCCCCAGGTAAATGACCTGTCTCGCGTTAGGCTTGCCGAAGTCCTCGCGATCCGTCGTGAAGACGAACTGCTGCTGCGTGCGATCGAGGGCCAGCGCGCGATAGTTGCCTGGCCCGGTCAGGACGTTTTGCGTCGCACCCGTGACGAGGTTACGGATGTAGACACCGTCTTTCGTACTGTCGGCGCGCGACGCGACCGTATAGGCCAGGACCTTTGCGCTGTCGTCGAACTGATAGGCGACGACATCGGCGATCACCTCATCGGTGCTGGTGTCGAGATTACGAAGCGTGACAGGATTGCCATACGTCCGTCGTGGTCCCCGGGCACCGCCAGGAGCCTGCGCACCGCGCCCGCCCGGTGTACCTGCCGCACGCGAGCTGTCAGCATTCGCGGAGTCCGGCGCCGTTGTGTAGACCATCCACTTCCCGCTCGCTTCGGGCAGCCGGTACGACCGCATGTTGGGCAGGGGCGTGATCTTGCCGTCGGACAAGCTGACCATGACGACACTGTTCTGGTTTCCACCACCAGCGAGGGCACCACCAGCGCGACCTCCCCGACCTCCGCGCGCGGCAGCGGCCCGTTCCTGACGCTCGACCTCGTCCTTTGTGGGCTGGACGGTCACGAACGCAAAGCGGTTGTCCGACGTGAACGGCCCGGAGGCCCCTCCGCCGCCGCCACCGCCTCGACCGCCACCACCGGCGCGACCCCCGCCCGCACCGCCGCCACGAGCGCGCTCGCCACCCGGTGTGTTGTTGGGCCTGCTGATGTAACCGACCGGCACGCGGTATTCGGTCCCACTTGTTGTCGATCGCACGACAAATTCACCGTCGCCGACCTGCGGCGCGAGCGTGTAAGCAACCCACTTCCCATCATTAGAGAGGGTCGCGCCCTGGATGGACCGCCATTTGTCCCAGTCAGCCTGGGTCAGTGCCTTCTTCTGGGCCAGCGCCGGCGACGCCACTCCTACCGACAGGAGAAGCAGTTGACCGAGTGTGCGAAAGCGCATCGAGTGCATGAAAGAGTCCTGGTAGTCGTCTTGTTCCGAACCGTCCTCAGTTTACGGATGGCCCCTCTCTGGCGTTAGTTCGGTCACGAATCGGAACGCCAAACCCTCATACTCCGGTTGACGGCGCTCCGGAGAAGGCGGAAGGTTTACCTCATGACTCGTTTACCGATCTCCCCGACGGCGGCACTCGCCATCTCTTTCGCGATGATCCCGGCAACGCTTCGCGGCCAGGACACGCCCACCGTGATCATTCAACGCGCGGCGACCGCCATGGGCGGCGCGGCTAACCTGCGCGGCCTCACCAACGTCACGCTGGAATTCCATTCGGCGACGTTTGGCCTCGGGCAGGAGGAAACTCCCATGTCGCCCGCGCGAGCAACGTTCGTCATCGGTCGCAACGTGACCGACTATGCGCGCTCTCGCGGACTGTTCACACAACAATCGCGGGCGGTGACCGGCGTCATGACGCAGGCACGACGCGTGGTCACGACTACGGCCGGAATGACCGTGATCAACAACAACGCGCCGACCGCCGACAACCCCAACGCGGTCATGAACGCGCTCACTGAATTCCGGTCGCGGCCGGAGCGGATGATCGTGTTTGCGCTGGACAATCCGGCGCAGCTCAGTGCA
>DASRPK010000106.1:0-7731 GCA_035646395.1 Gemmatimonadaceae bacterium
ACCCTTGGGAACTGTGGCGTTGCCTGGTTCAACGGCGATCGAGTACGGTGCAACTTCTGACGCCTTCTTCCATGGCGTTGCAATGAGCGCCGCGCCGTAACGCAGGTAGTCGGGACCGAGCATGAACGCGCCCATGCCAAAGAGCGCGACACCGGCGAGGATCATCCCTGCGCGCTTGATGTTGGGCGCTTCAACCGCGACGCCGTTACCGTGGGGACGGAGACGCCGTACCGCATCGTCGACCAGTCCAGTCGTCAGTCCGCTGCCGCGATACTCCTCCGGCGCCGTCGGCGCCGTGGCTTCCACCGCGCTCATGAGCGCGCCATCGAGCGACGGAATCCGTTCTTCTGCGTAGAGGGCCACGCGACCGTCCGTGAGCCGGCGCAGGACCGGCCAGACGATCCAGCGTACGCTGACGCCGATCATCACCAGCGATACGACGATGCGCGCCCATGTGATGCTCGTCTCGCTGAAGCCCGCGCGATCCATGGCCATGGCCGCGAGCCAGAGTACGGCAAAGGTAAGTCCCAGGACGATGCCGAGGCCGACGAGTACATGCCTCAGTCGCCAACGACGACGAACCAGCTGGATGATGCCAGCGACCCGATCGGTCGCGATGCTGCGTTCGACGAGACTCGCCATGATCGCCCCCTAATTGACCGGCGTGATCCTGTGGCGGGAGAGCCGATGCGCGAGCATCGACTCCGCGACCAACAGGGTTGCCGCAAGAAGCAGAAGATACCACCAAACCGACTGTTTTCGCTCCCGTTGGGCCAGGTCGACCTCGGCCGGGGATGAACCACTATCAATCGAATCTCCCACCGTCGAAACCGAGTGCGTTAGGCGCGTGGGATCAAAACGGGACAGGTCCAGCTCGCGTCCTGGTATGTTGACGGCCACAAGGCGAGGCCGGGCACCGGGTTCGCCGGCGGGGCGAACTTCATAAATGCCGGCTTCGGCCGGTACCAGCGCCGCTTCACCTTGGGTGCCGCCGATCCGCAGACGGTTTCCTTTCGGTGACACGGCGACGTATGCCAGGCCCCGCGCGCCAGTGCTGTCCGCAACGGCCGGGCCCACCCCCTGGAGGTCAACCGGGTCTCCAACCTCGTAGACGCTGCGACCGGCTCGATATCCGGACGCGTACTGCGCGAGCTGATGCACAAAAGGCAAAAAGACCGGCTGCCTCGGCAGGTCATTCCAGAGACCATCGAACGAAGACGCAATGACGATGGTGCGCCCATTCCCCGTCTGCTGTTCGAGGACCGCCGGCGCTCCGTCATCGAAGCGGGCAAGGATGCCGCTGTCAGCCTGGAACGTGCGATATCGATAAAACCGGGCGGCGGACAGGTCGCCGCTTTGCGCGCCGCCGAAGACGGACAGCGCGGGGTGGCTCCGGTCGATCGCTCCCAGGATTGCTCCCTTGTCGGCCAGGCGATCCTTCATGTCGCCCGGCGCCGCAGGAAGCAGGCCACTCGCCCGACCCGGCCACGACGTAGCGGTCACGGCGTCACCCGCGACGACGAGCAAACCGCCGCCGTTGTTCACGAACTCCTGCAATCGCCTGGCCAGGTCCCCGGTAGGCCACGGCGCGTTGTTCATGATGACGAGTCGCTTCCCGCTCAGGTCTGCGGCGGACAATTGCGACGCGCGACGTACGCTGACATCGAAGGACGGTCGGTCGCCGATCTCGAGCGCGCGCTGCAGGTACACCTCGCGATCGGAGCCCGGCGTCAGGCCTTCCACCACCAGCACCGGGATCGACGGCGCACGCTCCAGAACAAAGTGCAGCACGTCATCGCTCGGAACCGCGTCAGGCGTTATGCGAATCGCTGCCTGCTGCGGCGATTCCGGGATCGCGAGGGACTCGAACGTGACAACACCGCCGGCATCGGCGCCCACGTCCAGCCGGCTGGTGGCCACCACACGACCTGCAACCTCCAGGCGCGCCTCGATGCCGCGGGCCGCGGGTCCGACATTGGAGACGCGAGCCGTAACCGTGATGCGCTCACGCCCATCGACGACCGCGCGGCGCAACTCGACCGCGCGCACGGCCCGGTCGGCGACGTCGGCGGATGCCACGTCCACGGGAGTCACCGTGGTCCCGGACGGCAGCTTCGCGTCGTCGCTCACGTCCCAGCCCGAGCGCTGGAAGTCACTGATCACGATGACTTCGCGCTTCGGCAACTGCGATTCAGCGAGGGTGCGCCGCGCCAGCACCAGCGCCGGTGCATAACGAGTTCCGGCATCACCTGGCGTGGACGAATCGACCGCGGCGCGCAACACCGCGCGTGTTTCAGTGCCCTCGCGCACGGCGCGAGCCTGGTCGGCGAAGAGCACCAGCGTAGCCCGGTCGGCCGGTCCCAGTCCGTCTACTGCCTGCCGGGCTGCGGCCTGCGCCCGGGTCCACCGGTCGCCGACCCGCATGCTGAAGGAGCGATCGAGCAGGATGACCAGTTCGCGGCCTCCACCAAGAGCCGCCGCCTGGGCATCGGGCGGCCGGTCGAACACCGGTCTCGAAAAAGCGGCGACGAGAAGCAGGAACACCATGGCCCGCGTCAGGAAGAGCAACCAGTCCCGGATGCGCTGGCGGCGCGAGTGCTGGTACGGCGTGCGCAGCAGGAACATCAACGACGGAAACGGCGTCGTCTCCTTCCGCTCCTTGTGCACGAGGTGCACGAGGATGGGAACGGCCAGGGCGACCAGGCCTATTGCGAAGAGCGGGGCAAGAAAGGACATCGGTTACCGGACGGATTGCATGCGCTCGCGGCGCAGCAGGTATTGGAACAGCACTTCATCGATCGGCTTGGAGGTGTCGACCATGAGGTAGTCGATACGCCCTTCGCCTAACAACTTCTCGACCGCCACCAGGTGGTCGCGGATGAGCTCCGTATACCGGGTCCGCAGCCGGCCCGGCACCACCGGAATGCGTTCGCCGCTTTCGAGGTCCTCGAACGTGCCTGCCGCGTCGAACGTGAAGTTGAGCTCAGCCGGATCGAGCAGGTGCATAACGACGAGGTCATGCCCCGCGTCGCGCAGCGGACCGAGTGCGTCACGGATCTTGTCCGCCGGTTCATAGAGGTCGGAGAGGAGCAGCAGGATGCTGCGGCGATGCTGGCTCTCCGAAACCTTGAGCAGTGGCATCGCCAGCGACCCGCGCCCTTTCGCCTTCGCACGATCGAGGCCGTGCAGCACCTGGTTGAGATGTTTCGCCGACGGCGGCACAAAGTCCACGATGTCCGAATCCACGGTGACCAGGCCGACGCGATCGCGCTGCCGATGCGAGAAGTACGCGAGACAGGCGCCGAGGTACTTCGCGTATTCGAGCTTCGTCAGGCCGCTCGTGCCGTACCCCATGGAGCCCGACACGTCGAGGATGACGAGGAAATTCGCATTGGTGTCGGCCTCGTAATTCTTGATGTAGAGCCGGTCCGTGCGGGCATAGACCCGCCAATCCATGTGCCGGGTGTCATCGCCCGGCATGTACTGCCGGTGTTCGGCGAAGTCGGTTGAGAAGCCGAGGTGCGGTGAGCGGTGCAGTCCGGAGATGAACCCTTCCACGACAAACCGGGCGACAAGCTCCAGATCATCGATGCGCGCGAGGACCTTGGGGTCCAGGAACGTGCGTCCCGGAACTCCTTCGGTGCTTCTCGCTTCCTGGATGGATCTGGCGGCGTCGGACATTGAGGGGTGCTAAGGGTGCATAGGGTGCATAGGGTGCGGAGGGTGCGGAGGGTGCGGAGGGTGCGGCGGTGCTCGGCGTGTGAAGGGCGCGAGTTGCACCCTGTGCACCCTACGCACCCTTCGCACCCTCAGATCCCACTCTTCGGCACGGGAACAGCGCTCAGAAGTTGGTCAACAATCTGGTCCGTCGTGACCCGTTCAGATTGCGCATGGAAGTTCGTCAGGATGCGGTGACGCAGGACCGGATGCGCGAGGGCGCGGATGTCCTCGAAGCTCACGTGGTAGCGACCGTGCATCAACGCCCGCGCCTTGCCGCCTAACACGAGATATTGCGCGGCGCGGACCGACACGCCGTAGGACACCCACTTCTTGATGAAGTCCGGCGCGATGGTCGACACGGGGCGCGTGGCACGGGCCAGGTTCACTGCATAACGAGCGACCGGCTCGGCGATCGGGACCCGACGGACGAGCTTCTGGTACGCGACGATGTCGGCCCCGGTGACCGCGTGCTGGAACTTGTAGTTCTGGATCGCGGTGGTCGACTTGACGACGTCCAGCTCCTCCTCCTCCGTGAGGTAATCCATCACGACCTGGAACATGAAGCGGTCGAGCTGTGCCTCCGGGAGTGGATACGTGCCTTCGAGCTCGATCGGGTTCTGCGTCGCAAAGACGAAGAACGGTTCCTCGAGCGTGTAGGTGCGTCCCTGCACCGTGACGCGGTGCTCCTGCATCGCCTCGAGCAGTGCCGACTGCGTCTTGGGCGGCGTGCGGTTCACTTCGTCGGCCAGCACGATGTTCGCGAAGATCGGGCCGGGCACGAAGTTCATCGACCGGCGTCCGGTATCCGCGTTTTCCTGGATGATGTCGGTGCCGGTGATGTCCGACGGCATCAGGTCCGGCGTGAACTGGATGCGCTGGAACTTGAGATCGAGGACCTGGGCGATCGTGTGGATCAGCAGCGTCTTGGCGAGACCGGGCACGCCGACGATCAGGCAATTGCCGCCGGCGTAGAGCGCCGTCAACGATTGCTCGATCACCGCGTCCTGGCCGATGATGAGCTTTCGCAACTCGCTCATGATCTGGTCGCGCCCGCGGCGCAGCTTGTCGGCGAGCGCGACGTCGTCAGGCGCTTCCAGCGCCACCCGGTCCTGTACTGTTGTAGCCACGTAGTCCTCGGTCAGTGAGTCAGGGCGTAGATCACGTAGTTCGTCATGATCTTGTACGCATTGTTGGAGAGGTCGATCGAAACGAACCCCTCGTCGGAGAACTCCATCAGTTCGCCGAGATCGGCGTTGTAATCAATGACTGCTATCAGGCGCTTGGTGGGGTCGTTGTCTTCGAAAACACCGAACCACTCCGCCGTCGGGGCGTAGTTAGCAGGCAACGGCGTCTCGCGCAGGTCGAAGAACGCATCGAAAATGGGATGCGTTTTCTCGAGTGGCTTGATCTCCAGGTCGGGGAATGCCCGACGCCACTGTGCCTCGAAGTTGTACCACATCTCTCCGGAGAAATCATCGAAGATGATGAAGCCACCTTTCGCCACGAACTCCCGGACGCCTTTGACTTCTTCTTCGGTTTGCGTCCAGTACCCTGGTTCGGAGACGTATGCTATCGGGTACTTGAAGCTCCCGGAGTCACCAAACGCGAAGATCGCCCCGCAGTCCATCTTCGGCCGCAGCGTGGTGAGCTCCTCGAGGATCTTCATGAAGTGGCGTTCGGCTCGTGGCGTGTCGTGATCCCATTTCTTGTCGCTCCGACGCCCGAAGCCTCGACCACCCTCGCCGCCGCCTAACGGTTCGAACCGCACTCGGAAAAACGTGAAGCGGCCGTCGTACTTGGCGTTGTCGATCACCGACACGTCTTCCCACTGCGTGTAGCAGTAGTGGTCGTCGATCGAGGTCGACACGGCCAACGGCGCTAACGCGCCGGCGGTTGCGAGCCCGAGGAGGAGAAATGGCTTGTGCATACGTCAGCGACCTGCGACCGGCGACAAGCGATCAAACAACAATGGGCGCTGTCGCATCAGTCGCTCCCGGGTGGACGTGAAGAACGGATACGCAGGAGCAAGTCCTGCGCCTTGCTGTAATTTGGCGCCTGCTCCAGCGCCCGTAGTACCTCGCGTCGCGCCGACACCATGTCTCCCGCATCCGCGTACGCCAGCGCGAGTTGATACAACGCTTCGACACGGTCAGTGGGATCGAGCGCCAGCAGGGCCCGTCGCTCCCGAACGGCGATGCGACGTTCCGACATCTGCGCCGCCAGCTCGGCCAGCCGGGTGTGCGCATCCCGGTCGAACGGGTTGATCCACACCGCCCGATCAAGCGCAGCGAGCGCGCCGGCGCGGTTGCCCAATTCCACCATCGCTGTCGCCGCCGCCATGTTCTCAACGAAGGCCTCTTCGTTGATCAGGGTCATGGCCTGCAGTTCCGCCGTCGCCGCGCTCTTGTCTCCTTTCATCTCGTAGGCGCGCGCGAGCAATGCGTACGGTCCGTCGGACTGCGCGTATTCGGGGAACATCTCCTTCGCCTTCTTGAGCTCCACGATCGCTTCGTCGACCTTGCCGCCGTCGAGCAACTCGCGCCCGCGATCGAGCGTTTCGGGGAATGCTCCCGTGACGGGAATCGCCTCGCCGCCCGGCTGGCGGCGTCCACCCAGCAAGACCGGCAGGGCCGGCTTGACGGCATCGAAATGTTTTGCGTACCGCTGGCGCAGCCACTTGTCGAACTGGTCGTCGAACGCCGACGGTTCGACCTTCAGCACGTCGCGGAAGACACGCTCCGTCGTCAGGCCGCGACGGTAGCCGTCGAGCATCGCCCGGATGGCGCCGATGCCGCGTTCCTTTTCGATCATCTCGCCGACCATCGACGCCAGGAAATACGAGAGTGGCACCTGGGCCGGGAATGCCGGCCGCATGAACCCGTCGTTCAACCGGCTCACCTTGGGCAGCTGACCGGCGGAATATGTGGCGAAAAAGAGCGGCGACGGCTCTTCGCCCCACGCGGTCCGCGCGCGCCGCTCCTCGTACACCGAAAGCCCCTCGGACAGCCAGCGCGGCACACGGCCGGCGGTGGCGCCTAACGTGAAGACGTGGCCGATCTCGTGCCACAACGTGGAGCCCCAGTTGAACTCCCCGACCCGTCGCGCCGCCGGCGAGTCCATCGCGATCACCTTCCCGAATGCCACGCCGAGCGCCCCCAATCCACTCAGCCCGACCGTGCGCACCGAAAAGTCCTCGTGTGAACGGTAGATCTCGATCCGGATCGGCGTTTCCGGCTTGAAACCATACCGAGTGGACAGGGAATCGTAGGCCGCCTCGGCCAGCGATTCCACGTACGGGGCGAGCACGTCCGCATCTTTCCGCTCCACCATGACGATGAAGCGCGGCGTTTTCACCTCGACGTAATCCTTGAACGTGTCGATCAGCTTGAGCGTGTTGTACGACCACGTGTCGAACGGGTCGAGCTTGAACGACGAATCGAGCGCCGCGCGCCCGCGTGTCATCTCGCCGGTGCGCATGGCGTTGATGCCCAGGAGCGCCAGCGCGCGCGCCGATTTCGGGTCCCGGTTTGCTCCGGCCTGCGCAAAGGTCACGGCTTCACCGTACAGTCGATTCCGTGCCGCAACGTTGGCGAGTGCTACTTCAGCATCCGCCGATTTTGGCTGGCGCGCATGCACCTTGGACAGAGTGCCGCGGAAGCCTGCGGTGTCGTGCTGCAGATACTGGGCAGCCGCCAGCGCAATGAGCGCCTCGGGCGCAGTGGAGTCGACCGCCAGGCCTTTGCGTGCTTCTTCCGCTGCCTCGGCATACCGCTCGAGATCGATGAGCAGCAGCGCGGCCTGCGCTCGCGCCCCCGGAAGGACGGGATTCACGTCGATCGCTTTCTGCACCCACGGCGCGGGACTTTCGAGGTCGTCGAACTCGCGCAGATGCGCCATCGCCAGGTTGGCGCGCGCATGACGCGGGTTCACCGCCAACACGGCCTGCAGCGCTTCCAACGCTTCCGTTCCGGAAAACTTCTCGACGAACAGCTCGGCCAGCCGGACGCGGCG
>DASRPK010000107.1:0-6476 GCA_035646395.1 Gemmatimonadaceae bacterium
GTGAACTGCGAGAGGAGCGAACGGACGTCGCGAGCCAGAGACTGCCATTGATCCGTTCGACGAGGGAACGGACGGACCTCACCAAGGGTGAGGTCGCGCGTCGGCGCAGGCTCTCTCTTTAAGGCTCGCATCAACTGCTCGACGACAGCTCTCCTGGTACGCCGCCACTGGTGCGCGGCAATAGCTCAAAAAAAATCGCGGTCGCGTTAACTCCCCGCCCGGGGAAACACGCTGCGTCTCGGACTCAACAATACTAAGGAGGGTGAGGCGCGCGCCACGTCCTCTTTTTTCTGTCTCAGTTCACCCGACTCAGCCATACTTCCCACATCCAGCCTGACGAGGAGCAAGCCGAATGTCGAATGCCTGGGATGCGGATCGCGAACTGTCGCTCGAGCTGGCGGCGGCGGTCATTCGCGAGTCGATACCGGCGCTGGACGTTCGCGAATTAAGCCTGATCGGCAGCGGCTGGGAGTTCGACGCTTACCTCACGCACGACGGGTGCGTGGTCAGGTTTCCACGACGGGCAGAAATGTCGCGGCTTTTTGAGGCGGAGCGTGGCGTTCACCGGCTCGTTTCCCGATTCCTCCCGACGAAGACTGGAATTCCTCATGTCGAATTGAGAGGGAAGCCGGCGGCGGGCTTTCCTTACGAGATTGCCGCCCACCGGTACATCCCGGGCATCCCGATCGATGAAGTACACGAGCGATTCGCGTCCATCATGGCCCGGGAGATCGGAAGTGCGTTGCGCGCACTGCACTCCATCCCGGAGCAGGCCGCGCGCGACGCCGGTGTCGCCGCACGTGAAGCGGCTTCGGGCGAATCGGGCGACTGGTTCAAACACGGACTTTCAGTTGTCACGCGGTTCGATGGCGGAGATGCTCCTACATTATCCTCCGGTCGACGAGCGTTTTCGTGACCGCCTTCGCTTCATGTCGCGCCTCCTGACGCCCGTGTGGCTCGGGTATGCGTACGAACGCGGAACCGAAGTCGAGAAAATGAGAGCCTGGGTGCGTCACGTACGCATGAGGGGTCAGATTCGACTCTGACCCTGGTCTGACCCTGGTCTGACCCTGGTCTGACCCCGTCCTCCCTGACACCGACTCTGACCCCATGCTGCGAATTCAACGAAGCGCATTGCCATTCCGAGGGAGCTCGCACCACTTCGTCGGGGCTGATCAGGGCGATGTGAACGTCTCCGTCTTCCTGTTCAACGGCGTGCCCGGCTCCGGTCCAAAGCCGCACTTCCATCCTTACGATGAAATTCAGTTCATCCAGGAGGGGAAGGGGATCTGGACGGTCAACGGGGAGCAGTTCGAGGCTGGAGCGGGGGACATCCTGGTGATCAAGGCGGGCGAGGTGCACGGCTTCACCTGCACGGAAGGTCCACTCGTGCAGCTTGACGTCCACCTGAGCTCGCGGTTCGTCCAGCATTACCCAGCCACGAGAGATTTATGAAAACCATTGAAGAACGCTCACCCGGATCGGACTGATTAGCGGATCGATTGTGAGTCGTTTACGCGGCTCTTCTGCTTCCTGGATGTATTTTTCGGCGCAATTCGCGTCATCCGTTCAATCGTTGTTCAATTGGTTTTCAGATCTCGCGCAGACCTTACTCGCTTCGGAATGCGATGGCGGGATCGACGGTTGCCGCACGCCGTGCCGGAATGGCGCTCGCAATACCAGCCACCGCCAGCATCGAGACCACCACCAGGGCGTATGTCATCGGATCGGTCGGTTCGACTCCGAACAAGACGTCGCGGAGGTAACGCGTGAGCGCGAAAGCGACTACCAGACCGACGGCTGTTCCGGCAGCCGTCATCAACAGTCCGCGCCGCACGACCATGCCGAGCACCGCTCCTCGCGGCGCACCCAGCGCGATTCGCACGCCAATCTCGCGCTGGCGGCTGCTGACCAGGTACGACAACACGCCGTACAGCCCTACCGCGCCCAGCACGAGGCCTAACGTCCCGAACAGGCCAAGCAGAATCGTCAGGAGTCGCGGCCGGGCCACCGCTTCGCCGACGAACTGGTCGAAGGTCGAGATGGACGTGATCGTCTGCTCGCGATCGACCGACCAGATCGCACCGCGTACGGCATTGGCCATGGCCAACGGTTCACCACGCGTGCGAGCGACAAGCGTCACGCCCACACGCGAATTCATCATGTTGTTGATGTACATGGCCGGCTGTACCGGCTCCTCGACGGACGTCTGGCGGATGTTATTGACCACGCCGATGATCGGGATACGCGTCTGGCCCAGCCGAAGGGTTTTTCCGACCGCGCTGGTGCCTGGAAAATGTTCCTCGGCGAGCGCCTGGTTGACGATCAGGCTCGGCGTGCCGCTGAAGACGGGTGGAGCACCAGGTGTCGGCGAGGACATCGCCCCATCCTGAACCGTGTATTCCCGGCCTTCGATCATCCGCGCGCCGATCGTGGCGAAGTACCCGTCGCTGATATGGAACAGTGGCGCTGTCGGCGCCTGGTCACCGCCGCCTAACGTCAGCCCATCCGGCACGAACGAAATCCGCTCTCCGTTGCCGCGGAACGGCGCATGTTTTACTGCTCCGACGGCGACGAGGCCGGGCACGGTCCGCACGCGATCGATCATCTCGCGATACACCAGCCGATGCGCTTGTCCCGTGTGTCGTGAGGTATTGATGGTGAAATTGACGGCCAGCAGTTTGTCGGGTCGGAATCCGAGGTCGACGCCCAACAACTGGATGAAGCTTCGTGTCATGAGTCCGGCGCCGACAATCAGGACCACGGCGAGTGCCACTTCGCTGACGACGAGTCCCGTGCGCAATCGCTGGCCGCTCCTGGATACGAGTCCCCGGCCCGCTTCACGCAACGACGCCTGCAGGTCGGTGCCACGGGCGCGGAGTGCCGGGGCGAGTCCAAACAGGACACCGGTAACGAGGGATGCAATCACCGCGAACAGCAGGACCGTGCCGTCGAGCTGTACTTCGCTGGTGCGGGGCAACTGTCCCGAGGCCATGGTCACCAACGCGCGTGATCCGAATGTCGCGCCGGCCACGCCCACTGCGCCACCGATCAACGACAGCAGGACGCTTTCCGTCAGCATCTGCCTGACGATACGACCCGGCGTCGCCCCGAGTGACAGACGGAGGGCGACTTCGCGTTCGCGGATCGTGGAGCGGGCGAGCAGCAGGCTGGCCACGTTCACACATGCCATCAGCAGCACGAAGCCGACCGCCGCGAGCAATGCCACGAGACCGCGGCGCACGTCTCCCGTGATCGCGTCCGCCAGTGGCATGACGGTCGCGGCACCCCAGTTCGTGTTCTCCTGATAGGTGGCCGCGAGTCGCTGGGTGATCGCGTTCAGGTCCTGGCGCGCCTGGGCCAGCGTGGCGCCGGGCTTGAGGCGTGCCATGACGTCCATGATTCGCACCGGACGAATGCGGGGAGTGGCGTTATCCGGGATCGTGGAAAAGGGAATCCACAGCTCGACCCGATCCGAGGGGAATCGCATCTCGGGCTTCATGACTCCGAGGATCCGATAGGGCGCGCCCCCGAGGGTGATTGTCGAGTCCACGATGTTGCGCTGTGACCCGAAGCGGCTCTGCCAGAACCCGTGCGACAACACGGCGACGCGGTCGTTGCCGCCCCGGATCATTTCGTCCTCGCGCGGCAACCGCCCGAGGGCTGGTTGAACGCCTAACGTCGGAAAGAAGCCTGGAGAGATGAACGCGACCGAGAGTCGTTGCGGATCACCGGATCCGGTGAAATCGATGCCACTCCCACCGTCGGCGTACCACCACCCCCCGATGTCGGCGAGTTGCGTGCGCTGGGCGCGCCAGTCGTCGAGGTCGACCGCCGAGACCGTGACCTGCATCGAACCGGCGGTGGGATTCGCGGACCAGACCTTGACCAGCTGCTCCGGCTGTGGAAACGGCAGCGGCTTGAAGACGATGCCGTGGACGACGGAGAAGATGGCCGTGTTGGCGCCCACCCCGAGTGCGATCGTCAGGATCGCGGTGAGGGTGAACGTCGGGGCGCGCCGTAACGTGCGAAACCCGTACGCGATGTCCTGACGAAGCTCGCTCATGGAATCCCTCCGCCTGCGTTGCTGTTCTATTGCCGTGTCGACGCGGCGGATGTAGGCTCGCGCGTCCTCGAGGTCACCGAATTCGCGGAGCGCGCGCGATCGCGCCTCGTCGCGGGTCAGGCCATCGCGTACCAGCGCGTCGGTGCGCGCGTCGATATGAAATTGCAGCTCGGCGTCGACATCCTGGCGGATCGTCGAGGAGGTGCGCCGGATCAACGACAGCAGGCGCGGCCTCATGCCGGCTCCAGCACGCGAAAAACGGCCGCTGCATAACGACGCCACGCCGACTCCTCCTCGCGGAGGCGGCGCCGGCCGGTCGCGGTCAGGCGATAATACCGGGCCCGCCGGTTGTTTTCGGACACGCCCCACTCGGCACTCACGCATCCGGCGCGCTCGAGGCGGTGCAGCGCCTTGTAGAGCGGCGCATCCTCGATTTCGATCGTTCCTTCCGTGCGCTCACGGATCCAGCGCGAGACAGCATAGCCGTGCATCGGCTGCCAGGCGAGCGTGCGGAGGATGAGCACGTCGAGCGTTCCTTGCAGCAATTCCATCGCGTCCCGGTTCATCCCTCGCTCCCCTTCCCAGGTATGGGGAGAATATAGAGAGGGAAAACCGCGGTATCCAGTCAGTCGGCCCCGATCGCCTCCATGGGACGAATGCGCGCGGCGCGTCGTCCCGGAATCCAGCTCGCGAGAAATGCCGATCCAGCCAGCATGAATGCCACAGCCAGGAACGTCGCCGGGTCGATCGGGCTCACACCGAACAACATCGTCTGGATGCGGTTCACGAACAGCAGTGTCATGACCAGCCCGATGCCGCTGCCGATGAGTGCGTATTTCATCCCGCGCGAAACCACGAGGCGCGTGACCGACGAGGGAGCGGCACCTAACGCGAGGCGTACCCCCAGTTCACGGCGCCGTTGCCGCACCGTGTAGGCCATCAGGCCGAAGACACCTAACGCCGCCAGCCCCATGCCGCAGGCGGCGAACGCCGTGAGCACGGCTGCCCACCGCATCGGGTCCGCCATGCTGGCGTCGACCTTGTCGGCGATGACGGTCTCCACCAGGGGGAGTTCGGGATCCAGCGCGCGCAGCTCGTTGCGCATCGTCTGCAGCAGGGAAGGCGTTACCGCCCGGGCGCGCGCCAGAATTTCCACCGACCGAGTCCCGTTGTTCACCAGCGACCCGTAGGCCGCGACCATGGGCAGCGCAGGACCGAGGTTCCTGATGTCCTCGACGACCCCGATGATGGTCGTTCGCGGACAATCATAACACCCACCCTGGACGAGCTGCCGGCCGACCGGCGACTCGCCGGGCGTGAACTGCTTCGCCCACGACTCGCTGACGATGACCATGGGCAGCGTGTCGGCGGTGTTGCCGCGCCGGTATCCCCGCCCGTCGACGATGCGGATGCCTAACGTTTCGAAGTACGTCGGATCCACGTAATACCACGGCACCGCCGGTTCGGCTTGCCCGTCGGGCACCGGCTTATGCACCAGGTTGAAGTTGTCGAAGTTGCCGTGGTTCGGGTCGGGAGGCACGTCGTCCGCCAACCCCACCGACACCACGCCGGGTATCGCCGCCAGCCGCTGCAACGCGCGCGCCCGGAACTGAAACACCGTGGTGTCGTTGGGATATCGGATCGACGGGAGGTTCACCCCGATCGACACCAGGCCCCGCGGATCGAACCCCGGATCCACGCGCTGAAGCCGCACGAAACTGCTCAGCAGGAGTCCGGACGCCACCAGCAACGGCCACGCCAGCGCGAACTCCGCAACCACAAATGCCGCCCGCATCCGGCTCGTGCGGTTACTGGTGTCGGTCCGCCGCCCCGTCGCGTGGCTCGCGAGATTCGTGTTGCCTTGCAGCGCGGCAATGGGCGACAGGCTCACGAGAATGCCCGACACCACCGCCGCACCAATGCCGAGCGCAATGACGCGCCAATCGAGAGCGGCATCCTGGATGCGCGGCATGCTCTGGAGCTGAGCGACTGCCAGATCGAGTCCGACAAACGCGAGGCCCAATCCCAGCATGGCAGCGGTCAGCGTCAGGATCAGGTTTTCGGTGACCAGGAGGCGCGCGACGCGCCCTCGCTTCGCGCCAAGCATGAGGCGGACCGCGAGTTCCTGTTCGCGCGCGGAGGCACGCACCAGCACCAGCGTCGCGACGTTGACGATGGCCAGCAGCAGGACGAGCGCGACGCCACCCGCGAAGAGGCCGACCTGTTTGACCGATCGTCCAACGATGACCTCCCGCAGCGGGACCGGCGTCAGCTTCGCGGTGCTGTCACGGAAATCGGGCCACATCGGGAGGATTTCGGCGCTGACCCGTGCCAGGTCGGCCGTGGCGGTTTCCAGTGAAACGCCGGGTTTGAGCCGGCCCAGGCCACGCAACCAGAAGGGACCGCGCCG
>DASRPK010000108.1:0-2472 GCA_035646395.1 Gemmatimonadaceae bacterium
TCAATCATCGCGTCGAGGCGCGCCTGCCGCTCCTCGCTGTCGTTGCGATCGATGGCCACGTATTTCTCCTTACGGGCGGAACTCGCCCTTGTTGGTCGTGCGCGTCTTCTCGGCGTCGGCTCTCTTACGCTCGGCGTCCGCCGCGGCCTGTTCGGCCAGGCGCCGCGGCGCTTCCTGTAGATCGAGCCGCCTCGCTTCGATTTCCGCGGCGCGCGCCGCCGTCTCCAGCCGCTTCGACACGCCAAGGAGCCTGAATGTCGCAGGATACACCTCGCGCATCAGCGTGAACTCATAGTCAGTACTCTGCCAACGCGCGATCGCCGTGGTGCTGTTGATGGACCCGGACGTCGCCGCAGCGGGAGGCTGTGGCGGGAGGCTGAGCGTTGCTGGTCCGTAGACGCCCGACACGGCGGCGATGATGTCCGCATTCGTCAGACCCTCCACCAGGCGCGCGTCATACAGCACGATGATGCTGAAGAGCTCGTCGTCGTAAAAACGGAAGGTCACCTCGCGCGCGGCCTCGTTTCGTCCAAAGGTTCGGCCGGGCGCGTACTGCGGCCGCCACGTGAGCTCCCGAATGAGCGCGGGCCGCTGGTGGACGAGTTTCACGTCAGCCGCGTTGGCTGCGGTGATCGCGAGGACCGCCGACACGCTGCTGCCGAACGCAACGTCGCGGTAGCGCGACAGCTCCTGCGCGCTCGCGAGGTGTGAAACACCGAGGAACAGGGCGCAGACAGACACGGCGAGGGAGCGCGCGTGGAGAGTTGTCATGTCACGAGGGTATAGCAGGAAGGGCAGTTGCGGCTGTGCCGAACAGCACACCGGAGGGCTCGCTGTTCACAAGTGAACATCCCGAAATCACGCATCAACGTAGATTGAACAGGCACTGTTTTCATGAGTTCTGATGAATGAGCACGGATCTTCCGAAAGACGCGGCCCGACTCCTCATCCCCGGCGCATATGACCGGACGACGTTGACGCATCGCCAGCCGGGTTCGATGGGTGGTGCGGCGTTCGGTTCGGAGAGTCCGCGCGGCCCCAGCTCGATGGATGCCGCGACGATCGCCGAACGTGAATTGGAAGGCGGTGGTTCGGTGAGTGAACGACGCCGCGCGATCAAACAGGTTAGATAACGACATCGGTGGGAAAACCATGCACCTGAGACCGCTACACGACCGGATTATCGTTCGCCGCCTCGACGAAGACTCGACGCAGCGCATCGGGGGGATCATCATCCCTGACTCCGCAAAGGAAAAGCCGCTCCGGGGCATGGTCCTGGCGGCCGGCGTCGGCAAAGCCAATGACGACGGCCAACGGGTGCCGATGGATGTCAAAGCGGGAGACACGATCCTGTTCGGGAAGTACTCAGGTCAGGAGGTCAGCGTGGACGGCATCGACTATCTCATCATGAAAGAGGACGACGTCCTCGCCGTGGAAGGAAACCTCTAATGGCCAATCAGATCACGTACGGGGATCAGTCGCGGCAGGCGATTCTGCGCGGCGTTGACAGCCTGGCGAACGCGGTGAAAGTCACGTTGGGGCCCCGCGGGCGCAACGTCATCCTCGGCAAGAGCTTCGGATCGCCGACGATCACCAAAGACGGCGTCACGGTCGCGAAGGAAATCGACCTGAAGGATGCGCTCGAGAACATGGGCGCGCAGATGGTGAAGGAAGTGGCGAGCAAGACGTCGGACATCGCCGGCGATGGCACGACCACCGCCACGGTGCTGGCGCAGGCGATCTACCGCGAAGGTGCGAAGAACGTCACGGCCGGTGCGAACCCGATGGCCATCAAGCGCGGGATCGATCAGTCCGTCAACGCGATCACCAAAGAGCTCGAGCGCATGTCCAAGCCGGTGACCGGGCCGATGATTGCACAGGTCGGCACCATCTCGGCCAACCACGACGAGACCATCGGGCGGATCATCGCCGACGCGATGGAAAAGGTGGGCAAGGACGGCGTCATCACGGTTGAAGAAGCCAGGAGCATGGACACGTCACTCGACCTTGTCGAGGGGATGCAGTTCGACCGCGGATATCTATCGGCCTACTTCGTCACCGATCCGGAACGAATGGAAGCCGTCCTCGAGAATCCCGTCATCCTGATCCACGAAAAGCGCATCAGCTCGATGAAGGACCTCCTGCCGGTGCTGGAGCTTGTGGCCCGTGCCGGCCGTCCACTGCTGATCATTGCCGAGGACATCGAGGGCGAAGCGCTGGCCACACTCGTCGTCAACAAGCTGCGCGGGACGATTCAGGTCGCCGCCGTCAAGGCGCCGGGCTTTGGCGATCGCCGGAAAGAAATGCTCGAAGACATCGCGGTGCTCACCAATGGAAAGGCCCTCACGGAAGACCTCGGCCTGAAGCTCGAGAACATGACGCTCGAAGACCTCGGCCAGGCCAGGAAAATCACGATTGACAAGGACAACACGACGATCGTGGATGGGGCCGGCACCCCCGGGTCGATCGCGG
>DASRPK010000109.1:0-38919 GCA_035646395.1 Gemmatimonadaceae bacterium
CAGCGACTCCGCGAGGGTGAACACGCGCAGCGACGTCACGATCTTCTCCGAGTTGGCGCGTGTTCCGACGTCCACCGACACCATCCCGCCAAACCCGGACATCTGCCGGCACGCCAGTTCGTGCTGCGGATGCGATCGCAGGCCCGGATAGGCCACGCGTTCTGCACCAAGCCGGTCCGAAAGCCATTTCGCGACTTTCCTCCCGTTGGCGTCGTGAGCCGCCATCCGCAGGTGGAGCGTCTTTGTCCCTCGCAGAACCAGCCAGGCATCCATTGGTCCCGGCACCGCCCCGGCCGCGTTCAGGAGGAACTGCAACCGTTCGGCGAGCGTGTCGTCGCGAACGATGACAATGCCTCCGACCATGTCGCTGTGGCCGTTCAAATACTTCGTGCTCGAGTGGTAAACGATATCGGCGCCATGCTCGAAGGGACGCTGAAACACCGGTGTCGCAAACGTGTTATCCACGATGAGCAGAGCCCCGGCCTTCTGCGCGACTTCAGCGGCGGCGCCGAGGTCAACGAGCCGCATCAGCGGGTTCGTCGGTGTTTCAATGATGATGGCGCGGGTGTCTGGCGTAACCGCATCGGCAATGCGCTGAGGATCGCGACAGTCGACGTAACTGAACTTCAAGCCGAAGTTGACGAGTACGCGATCGAAGAGTCGAGGTGTACCGCCGTACAGGTTGTCAGCGCATACGAAATGATCGCCCGACTTGAACAACTTCATCACCGAATCGAGCGCACCCATGCCACTACTGAAAGCGAACCCATGCTTCCCGCCTTCCAGTGACGCGACGTTGCGTTCGAGCGCCTCTCGTGTTGGATTCTTCCCGCGGGCGTATTCGTAACCGCGATTTCGACCAATGCCTTCCTGCGCGTAGGTCGAAGTCTGGTAAAGCGGTGTCATGATCGCGCCCGTTGTTGGATCCGGTCGCTGACCCGCGTGAACCGCTCTGGTCCCCAGTCCAAACGGGGTATCGTCGTCGAAGATCCTTGACATGTCAGGTGGGGTAGGCTGAGTCGCAAGATAAACCGCATCCGTGGCGTGCCGATACTCAATCGCCGGGTCAGAAAGTGGGGTCCGTGGTGGCTTTAAGGGTGGGAAACTCCGGAGTAGTGGAAGCAGCAAGCATCAACCAGCCGACGCGGTGTCTCGTAGTTGACGACGAGCCTCACCTTCGTCGTCTCCTGTCTCGTTTGATGCGATCCGAGGGTTTCCTCTGCGAGGAAGCGGAAAACGGGCGCGTCGCGCAGGAGCTGCTGGCCCGAAATCCGGCCACGCTCGTCCTCTCGGATCTACACATGCCGGAGGTGGACGGCATCGCGCTGTTGAAGCACGTGCGCGCCAACTACCCGGACACCGCGATCATCATGATCACCGCGGTCGCCGATGTCGAAACCGCCGTCGCGTGCCTGTCCGAGGGCGCGATGGATTACCTCGCCAAGCCCTTCCACCCCGATGAAGTGAGGGCACGCGTTCGGCAGGCGCTCGAGAAGCGGCGCCTGATCCTGGAAAACCTGGATTACCAGGAGCGACTCGAAGACAAGGTTGCCGTTCAGGCGCAGCGCATCGAGGACATTTTTCTCGCGTCGATTCACTCCCTCGTCGATGCGCTCGAATTGCGCGACACGTACACGCACGGCCACTCTATCCGGGTCAGCCGGTATTCGGTGCTCATCGCCAGGGAGCTTGGCATGCCTGACGAGTTCATTCGCCAGGTGGAGCTTGGCGGGCGAGTGCATGACATCGGGAAGATCGGCGTGCGCGAACAGGTGCTCCACAAGAACAGCCCACTGACCGACGAAGAGTATCGGCACGTCATGGAGCATCCGGTGACCGGCTGGCGCACACTTCAGCCGCTCCTCCGCGATCACGCGATTGCCCTCAACGTCATCCGCAGCCATCATGAGCGCTGGGACGGACTCGGCTTGCCGGACAAGCTCTCGGGCGAAGCCATCCCGCTCGAAGCGCGGATCGCCGCCGTCGCTGACACCTTCGACGCGATGACAAGTCATCGACCGTACCGGCCACAACTCCCGATCGACGCCACGCTCGAAGAACTGCTGCGCTGCCGGGAGACTCAGTTCGACGCCAGAGCGGTGGACGCGTTTGTGGGGCTGGTCAAAAGGACAAACCTGCAAGGCGAAGACGTCTAGTAAGTTGTTGGATGGCTGGGTGTTGTGTGCCACGTTGCGGGGCCGTGATTTCGGCGTCGATAGAGGCGTCCAGGCGCCCGAAATGACAACGGAGAGCCTGCAGGTCGACTAGTCTGTAGGTCGGCAGACAACGTCAAAAAGCCTAACAATCCATACGAATGTCAGTTCAGGGACTGATGATCAGCGTCTCGGGAGTCCGCGGACGCGTTGGCGAAGCTCTTACTAATGACATTGTTGACCGGTACGCGGCCGGCTTTGGAGCCTGGTCTCTGGCACGATCGACGTCGAAAGAAATCGTTGTCGCTCGAGACTCGCGCGTGTCGGGTCCGATGTTTCATCGCGTGGTAGTAGCGGCCCTGCAATCGGTTGGAGCCAACGTCGTCGATCTCGACATGGCGCCGACACCGACGGTGCAGATGGCGGTCGAAGAGCGACACGCGGCTGGCGGGCTGGCCATAACGGCGAGCCACAACCCGATCGAGTGGAACGCCCTGAAGTTCATCGGATGCACCGGTCTTTTTCTCGACGGCCCTGAAGCGGCGGCGATGCGAGCCTTCGTCGATCGGAAGTTCAGTCGCGTTTCCTGGGACAAGATCGGTGTAGTGTCACGCGACGAGCGCGCCATAACGAGTCACATCGATCGCATCCTCAAGCTGTCGATGATCGATGTCGATGCCATTCGCCGGCAGCAATTCCGCGTGGCTCTCGACACCTGCCACGGCGCGGGCTCGACGGTGTTTCCGCAGCTGTTCGCGGCCCTGGGCTGTGAAGTTCAGGCAATCAATGAGTCTCCCGACGGGCTCTTTCACCGGCCGCCCGAACCCGTCGCCGAAAACCTTGGCGAGCTCTCGGAGTTGGTCCGCCGCACCGGCTCCGTCGTCGGTTTCGCGACCGATCCGGACGTGGATCGCCTCGCGCTCGTCGACGACAAGGGCCGGGCGATCGGCGAGGACTACACTTTGGCACTCGCGGCGCGTGTCGTATTGCGACGCCGGCGCGGCCCGGTCGTGGTCAACCTCTCGACCAGTCGCATCGTCGACGACATGACTGCCGAGTTCGGTAGCAGCGTCGTGCGGGCGCCGGTTGGCGAGGTCAACGTGGCAGTCCGAATGCGCGACGAGGGGGCGGTCGTCGGAGGGGAGGGAAATGGAGGAGTAATCCTTCCCGAGCTACACTTGGGACGCGACGCCCCACTGGCTGCCGCGCTTATCCTGCAGCTGCTGGTGGACGAGGGCCCCACTGTCAGCGGAATTGTGGCCCGATTCCCGCAGTATCGTATTGTAAAGGACAAGCTGGATCGTCCGGACGGTTCGTTGGACAAGGTGTACGAGACGCTGCGCGCGGCTTTTCCCGATGGCGAAGTGGATACCCAGGACGGCCTCAGGCTTTCATGGCCCGACCGGTGGGTACACGTAAGACCTTCGGGTACTGAACCAATAGTTCGCGTCATCGCCGAGGCACCAACTGAAAAGGATGCACGGGACCTGATTGCTCGCTGTCGAGCGCCGCTGGACGCGCTCGCGGCCTGACACCCTTAATCGCAAACGCTCCATGTGTGGAATTGTCGGATACGTCGGCCCGCGACTCGCGTCACCCCTCCTCGTTGAAGGGCTGAAGCGGCTCGAGTACCGCGGCTACGACTCTGCTGGTGTGGCGATCATGAACGGCGCCGGTGTCGAGACGGTGAAGGAAGCGGGCAAGATCTCACGGCTCGAAGCCATGCTCGCCGCCAAACCCATTCAAGGCACGACCGGCATTGCCCACACGCGCTGGGCAACCCATGGCGCGCCGAATCAGGTCAACGCGCACCCGCATGTCAGCGACGACGGCTCGATCGCGGTGGTGCATAACGGGATCATCGAGAACGCGACGGCCCTCAAGAAGATGCTCGAGAGTCGCGGGTACAAGTTCCGTTCGGATACCGACACCGAGGTCATCGCGCACCTCATCGAGGAGCTGTTCGAGGGGAATCTCGAGGACGCGGTGATCGAGGCCCTTCGGCAGATCGAGGGGACGTACGGAATCGCGGTCGTGTCGAGCATCGACTCGCACAAGATCGTGGCCGCGCGAAAGGGCAGCCCGTTGCTGGTCGGCCTGGGTGACAATGAGTACTTCATCGCCAGCGACGTGTCGGCGATCCTTGCCCACACGCGGAAGGTCGTCTACCTGGACGATGGCGAGATGGCCGTCGTGGACCGCAACGGCTATCGCATCGTCGACCTCAACGCGACCGAGATCACGAAGAAGGTCTCGCGCATCGACTGGGACCTTGGGCAGATCGAGCGCGGCGGGTTCGCGCACTTCATGCTCAAGGAGATCTTCGAGCAGCCGCAGACGCTCGAGCAGACCATGCGCGGGCGATTGCTGGACGACGAAGGAACGTCGAAGCTGGGTGGACTCAACCTGACGGATGACGAGCTGCTGTCCTTCGACAACATCATCATCACGGCGTGCGGCACCAGCTGGCACTCGGCGCTCATCGGCGAGCACATGATCGAGGAACTGACCCGCGTTCCGGTCGAAGTCGAATACGCGTCGGAGTTCCGGTATCGCAACCCGATCGTGAACGACAAGACGCTCTGCATCGTCATCTCGCAGTCGGGAGAGACGGCCGACACGCTGGCCGCGATGCGTGAGGCGAAACGGCGCGGGGCACGCACGCTAGGCATCGTCAACGTGGTTGGGTCCACCATCGCCCGCGAGGCGGACGGCGGCATCTACATCCATGCCGGGCCGGAGATCGGCGTCGCGTCCACCAAGGCGTTCACGAGCCAGGTGATCGCGCTCCTGCTGTTTACGCTGAAGCTGGGCCGGCTGCGTGACCTCTCGATCCTGCGCGGTCGCGAGATCATCGAGGCGATGCACAAGTTGCCGGGACAGATTCAGCAGATCCTCGATCGCGCCGAGGAGATCGAGGCGCTGGCCGAGGAGTTCAAGCGCGCCTCGAATTTCCTGTACCTGGGCCGCGGCTACAACTTCCCGGTGGCCCTCGAGGGCGCGCTGAAGTTGAAGGAAATCAGCTACATCCACGCCGAGGGCTACCCGGCAGCGGAGATGAAGCATGGCCCGATCGCGCTCATCGACGAGATGATGCCGGTAGTGTTCATCGCGACGCATGACTCGGTGTTCGACAAGGTCACGTCGAACATCCAGGAAGTGAAAGCGCGGAAGGGACGGGTCATCGCCATCACCAGTCGCCATGAAGAAGCGCTGGAAGGGACGGTGGACTACGACGTGCGCATTCCCGAGACCATCGACCTGCTGATGCCGATCCTTGCCTCGGTGCCGCTGCAACTGCTCGCGTATTACGTGGCAGTCAAGCGTGGCTCGAACGTCGACCAGCCGCGGAACCTCGCCAAGAGCGTAACGGTCGAGTAGTCGAGCGAGGCAGAATAGCGCTCACAACAGGCTCAGCACTTTCCTGAACGTCGCTTTTCTCGACGAAGATTGCATTTTGTCGGGAAGTTTGCTGACGGTTTTGGCAACGCCGGCACGCATTGCTCGCCAAAAGCACCGGATGGGGAAGCGCAAGCGACCCCCGTCGAAGGGCGCTGCAGCACTCCCACGTTGCATCCCTTCGACGTTTCCGGCCTGCGCCGGTATATATTGACAACCATCGATATACTCGATATCCTGCCGTCGTGCCCAGAACACTCGAGATTGTCGACCGACAGCTAGGGGAGCGTTGCTGCGACATCAACGCCCGCCCCACTCGCTCCTACGCGGAGGCGACGAAGCTGGCGACTGAGCTGGAGCAACTCGCCAATCCCGTGCGGCTCCAGTTGCTGGACGTTCTCACCCGCAATGAAGGGCGCGTGTGCGTCTGTGACCTCGAAGCGGCAGTACCGGTGAAGCAGCCCACTGTCTCGCATCACCTGCGGTTGCTGCGCGAAGCGGGACTGATCGAAAGCGAGAAGGTGGGCCAGTGGGTCTACTATCGGATCAAACGGGATGAAGCACGCGCCCTTCGCGAACGGATCCAGAATCTGCTCGGCGCGTTTGCCTGACGAATAGCATCTACGATGAGGGAGTGACCATGTGGAAACTGGGTGTTTCGGAGGTCAGTCGTCCTCCGAGTTCTGATTCAACTCGATCGCGGTCAAGCGAGTCGACATTTGCTGACCGGGCCCGGACCCTTTCGCCGACGATTTACTGTCCGCCCACGCGAGTCGAGCAATGTGTCACCCGCTCGGGCGCTGCGGTCGAGCAATGACCACGTACACGATTCGTCCGGCCCGACCCGAGGACGTCGGTCGCGTGGAAACCACTCTGCGAAACGCCGAGCTTCCCCTCGACGGTCTCCGCGACCAGTTCGGTGACGGCTACGCCATCGCGGAAGCTGAGGGTGAAGTGATCGGCGTCGAGGGCATCGAAGTGCACGGCGATGATGGGCTGCTGCGTTCAGCCGCCGTGGTGTCCTCATGGCGCGGCCAGGGGGTCGGCGATGCACTGACCCGTGATCGCATTACCTGGGCGCGGCGGCGAGGTCTTCGATCGTTGTACCTGCTGACCACAACGGCTGGTAACTACTTCCCGCGTTTCGGGTTTTCCACCGTGGATCGTGATGCGGCGCCTGACGCCGTGAAGCAGTCGCGCGAATTCTCGGAAGCGTGTCCGTCCACGGCGCTTCTCATGGCGCTTCCACTGAGCGAGGAACCACAGCAATGAGCGATCCGGGGAGAGGGTGTTGCGGGCCTGACTGCTGCGGCGACGAGCCGGTGGTCACGCTCGCGCACAGCATGACAGAGGAAGTGTCCACGATGCTCGGGGCGTCCGAGGCCGTACGGAGCGAGGTGCGCGCCAGGTACGGCGCCGCGGCCCGCCGGGCGGCTGAAGGACAACAGTCCACCTGCGGCTGCGGCACGGCCTGCAGCTCCAAGGACATGGAGTGGGATCCGATCACGTCCAATCTCTATGAGGCGGCGGAAACGGAAGGCCTTCCCCCGGAAGCATTGCTGGCATCGTTAGGCTGCGGGAACCCGACCGCGCTGGCCCAGTTGCTCCCCGGCGAGACCGTGCTGGACCTGGGTTCCGGGGGCGGCATCGACGTCCTGCTGTCCGCGCATCGCGTGGGACCGACCGGCAAGGCCTATGGCCTCGACATGACTGACGAGATGCTCACGCTGGCGCGCGAGAACCAGAAGAAGTCCGGACTGACGAATGTCGAGTTCCTCCGCGGCGAGATCGAGAACATCCCGCTGCCGTCGGAGACAGTGGACGTGATCATCTCGAACTGCGTGATCAACCTGTCGGCGGACAAGCCGCGCGTGATCAACGAGGCGTATCGCGTCCTGAACCCGGGTGGCCGGTTTGCCGTGTCCGACGTGGTGCTCCGTGGAGATCTGCCCGAGCCGGTACTGAAAAGCGTTGGACTGTGGACCGGCTGCGTGTCCGGCGCGCTGCACGAGGACGAGTATCGCAGGTTGCTGCTCGCGGCCGGCTTCACCGAAGCCTCGGTAGAGCCGACGCGCGTCTACAGTCGCGAGGATGTTCAGGCGCTCCTGGAGTCTGCCGGCCTGACGGATAATGGCCTGGTCGACCAGGTGGACGGGAAGATCATGAGCGCGTTTGTCCGCGCGACGAAAGGGAACGCCCGGCAGTAGATGTTCGCGGCTCGCCATGCGCAGGCGAGCCGTAAACGCCCCGCGTGCTTTTCTGGCACGCTCACTATCACTCACTGGAGAAAAACAATGAACACCGTCGACTCGAACTGCGTATGCAGCGGCGATGATTGTCCCTGCGGTACCGGCTGCTGCTAAATACGCCGGCTGTACGAGCCCCGGTCGACTGTCGGCCGGGGCTCTGCAACGTTAGAAGGTCGCCCGTCCACCTGGAGTAGCGCCGGTGCAGTACGCCCTGATCTCGGACATTCACGCCAACCTCCCCGCGCTCGAAGCGGTCCTGGCCGACATCGGCCAGCGGCAGACAGAGGCGACCTGGCACCTCGGCGACCTCGTTGGCTACGCCCCCTGGCCTAACGAGGTCGTGGCGCTTCTGGTGGAACGCGGCATCAGTGGAGTGTCCGGAAACTACGACTCCACGACGGGACTCGACTACAAGCACTGTGGATGTCGTTACGAAGATCCGCGGCAGGAAGCCCTGTCGCACCGGAGCTTCGAGTGGACAAGAACCGCCTGCACTGCGGGCACGAAGGCCGTGCTGGCGTCATTGCCGTTCCGGATCGACCTGCATCCGCTGGGCGGGCACGCCAGCGGCCCGCGACTTGTGCTCGTCCATGGAACGCCGACTCTGAACACTGTCTATTGGCATGAAAGCCGGTCCGACGAGTTCTGCCTGAAGATGGCGGAAGGGGCGGGGGTGAAGTCCGGAGACCTGATTGCCTTCGGCCATACACACTTGCCGTGGCATCGCGTCGTCGACGGGATTCATTTCGTGAATACCGGTAGCGTCGGTCGCCCGAAGGACGGTGATAATCGCGCCGGCTACACTCTGTTGAACGTCGAAGGCGACGGAGCAATTGCGGTCCAGCACGTCCGGGTGTCATATGACGTGCCTCGCGCCAGTGCCGGAATCAGAGAAAGCGATCTTCCCGCCGAATTCGCTGTCTATCTCGAGTCAGGCGGCGCTCGCCTCGATCCATAACGACAGCAAAATCCGCTTTCCGCTCTAAAAATTTGCACTTTGCAATCTGCAATTTGCGATTTGAAATCATGCGCCTCCTCCTCCAACGCGTTTCCCGCGCCGAAGTTCGAATTCGCGAAGATTCCGGCACGCGCGTTTCAGGTCGGATTGGTCGCGGGTTCGTGCTCCTCGTCGGCTTCACCACTACGGATGACGATGAGAAAGTCGTTTGGATGGCCGAGAAGGTCGCAGGACTTCGCGTCTTCGCCGACCGCGAAGACAAGATGAACCGGTCGCTGCTCGACGTGGGCGGAGCGGTTCTGGTTGTGTCGCAATTCACATTATACGGCGATGCGCAAAAAGGCCGAAGGCCGAGCTTTATCGATGCCGCGCGCCCGGAACAGGCGATCCCCTTGTACGAGAGCTTCAAGAGCCATTTACGGGGCCACGGCCTCCAGGTGGAATCAGGTGAGTTCGGCGCCATGATGGACGTTGAACTGGTGAACGACGGCCCGGTCACGCTCTGGCTGGAACGATGAGCGTCCGCATCATCCTCGCCTCACAATCGCCCCGCCGTCGCGAGCTGCTGGCACTGATCGGCATCGCGCATGAGGTCATGCCGGCAGACCTCGACGAAAGCGTGCTACCGAACGAGGCTCCGACGGCTCACGCGGAACGACTCGCGCGCGAAAAGGCCGAAGTGATCGCACACCGCGAACCGGGTGCGGTTGTGATCGGATCGGACACCATCGTGGTGCTCGACCGGGACATCCTGGGCAAACCCCGCGACCACGACGATGCGGTCGCCATGCTTCGCCGGCTGTCGGGTCGTACGCACACCGTGCACACCGCCGTCGCGGTTGCGCGGAATGGCCAGCTCGTTTCCGGCGTCGAGTCGGTCGAAGTCACGTTCCGACCGCTTTCCAACGAGCATATCGAGACGTACATCGCGACCGGTGAACCGATGGACAAGGCCGGCGCCTACGGCATCCAGGGGTACGGTGCGGTAATCGTCGAGCGCGTCCACGGAGATTACTTCGCCGTGATGGGACTCGCGTTAGGCCGGCTGGTGGGACTGCTGGAGCAGGTGGGCGTCAGGTATCAGTTCGGGTCGGCACCCATCATTGGGTAGCGCCTTCGACTTGCGTCAGTGCGGGCGAAACGCTCCCCCAGACTCAACACGGGAGTCACGGAGGTCACGGGGGCCATCAAGCTCGTGAGGTCCTTGAACCGGTGGTCGCCCCCGTGACCACCGTGACCTCCGTGTTAAAGTCTTTTTCGGGATTGCGCGGCAGGAAATGAATCGTCCGCAGGCACGCCGGACTGGTATCGCGACTGCCATACCTCCAGCTTTGCCCGAACCTGTTCAACCGTGATGCGCTGCACCCGACCCGTCCGGTTCTCCATCGAGACCTGGTAGTCCTCCCCCGGATTTCCGTACGCGTCGATCAACAGGTCGTGGTACCGCCGGTACGGGCCCGTCCTCTTCGGGTTCGTATAGCCCATGAGGCTGATCACCGGCCGCTCCAGCGCCACCGCCATGTGCAGCGGGCCCGTATCCGGGGACAACACCAGCGCCGAGCCGGACAGGATCCCGACCAGGTTCCGCAGGCCGCTGCCTAACGCCGACACCGGTTTGTACCGCGACCGTTCCATGATCACCTGCTCGGCCGCCACTTCCCGTGGCGATCGGCCGCCGACCAGCACCGGTTGCAGTCCGTACTCCGCCGACAGCAGGTCGACGACCTCCGCCCAGCGTTCCGGCAGCCAGTCTTTCTCCGGCTTGCTGGTCGCCACTACGATCGCGGCCGCCGGCCGGTCGAGCTTCGCGAAAAACCCGTCGCGCCACGTCACCTCGTGCGGCCAGGGACCGAGGTCCCACACCGGTGGCGCGTGCGGAATGCCTAACGCCTCGAGGAACTCGAAATACTGGTCCTGCACGTGCTGTCCGACGGCGCGGGCCGGGATGCGATGCGTGGTGAACAGCCAGTTGAAGTCGCGCGCGCGCGAGCGATCGAACCCGAGCTTCACCGGCGCGCGCGTGAACGACGTCACGATGCCGGCCTTGAAATACACCTGGAGATTGATCACCAGGTCGAACTCGCGTGCCGCCAGTTCGCGGCGGATGTCCGTGAACGCCTTCATACCGGCCGAGCGATCGAAAATGATGATCTCATCCACCGATCGATGCCCGCGAACGAGCGACGCGGGACCCGGCTGCAAAATCCATGTGATCCGGCACGCTGCAGCGTGGCGCTTCAACGCGTTGATCACCGGGAGCACGTGGACGGCATCGCCCACCGCACTCATCATGACGATGCAGATGCGATCGAGCCGAGCCTGAATCACGCGCCAGCGGGGACGCGGGCCAGTTCACGCAACTGCCGCATCTCCGCATCGTCGAATCCGACGCCAAACCGCGCGCGGAACTTCCGGATCGAATGCTCCAGCCGATCGAGATTGGCATCACGAACCGTCGGGTCGCTCGGCGGCGCGAACTGCAGTCGATCGATGTCGAGCACGTACGCGTCCCACGCGCCGGCGCCACTTTCGACCAGCAACACGTTCCCGACATTCAGGTCCGGATGCCACGCGCCGATGTTCGTGAGCGACCGGATGAGCGCCGCGATCGAATCCAGCCAGCCGCGCCGGACATCGGCGTCCGGCGAATCCCGCAGCGCCTTTCCCAGGTCGCGACCGGGAAGCTCGAGCGAGACGACGTCACTGCGCCGGAGCACCCGCTTTGCCTTGTACACGGCGATCGCCACCACCAGCGGCGTGCGCACACCGAGTCCGGCCAGCAGGTGCGACACCAGCAACTCGTACGGCGCCCGCGTTGGCGGAAGGAACAGGTCGCCCTGCAACGGGCCAAGCAGGCCGCCGTGGTGCGAGTGCCTGACGACAACACGCCGCTCCTGTCCCGGGATCAGCACGGAGTAGGCGGGAATGCGTCCCCCCAGGTCGCGCCGATCGGGCTGCTCCTTCGCCCATTCGTAGAGCGACTGGTGTGGCAGGATCGACTTCGCCCACTCCACACACGACTCGTGGGCGATGACGTGCGCCGGACCGACGTGAAACCGGTTGTAATCCTTCGGGATTGCTGTGCTCACCGGATCACGCGGTAGACGGGAAGTGGCTGCGGCCGCGACTGGATTTCCAGCGGCGCATGGTCGGCGAGGTCGTGGGTTCTCGTCAGGCGCTGGCGCAACGACTGCGAGACCAGGATTTCGCCACCCTGCGCGGCGGTGCACAGCCGCTTGGCCGTATTCACCGTGTCACCGATGACGGTGTATTCCAGGCGGCGTTCGGAGCCCAGGTACCCGGCAAACGCCTCGCCGTAGTTGATCCCGATCCCCACCTGCAGTCGCGGCCGGCCCTGCGACAACCAGATCGCGTTGAGGCGATGCAGGGCGTCGATCATGTCCAGGGCCGCAGCCACCGCCCGGTCGGCATCGTCAGGCTCGCTGATCGGCGCTCCCCACTGCGCCATGACTTCGTCCCCGATGAACTTGTCCAGCGTGCCGCCGTGCTTGAACACACAGTCGGCCATCTCCGAGAAATACTCCGTCAGGAGGCGGGCCGTTTCGACCGGTGTGAGTTGTGCCGCGAGTGTCGTGAAGCCGCGGATGTCGCTGAACAGCACGGCCACGTCCCGGCGTTCGCCGCCTAACCGGAGCGATTCCGGCGCCGCCGCGATCCGCGCCGCCAGCATCGGCGTGAAGAAGCGCTCGAAGTTCCCCCGGACCAGCGCGTCGTGCCGGCTCCGTTCCGCGAAGCGGAGGTTGTCGAGGGCCACCGCGCCGATCCCGGCGAAGGCGACCAGGAACTCGAGGTCGTCGTCATCCACGCGCCGCGTGGTGTTGGCGCTGTCCACATACAGCACGCCTAACGATCGCCCCTCGCCACCGATCAGCGGCGCGCACACCGAGGTCCGGGACGGCTTGCTGTCATGCTGGTTCGCCATATTGTCCGACAGCAGGGCCGACTTCTGGTCCAGCGCCGACTGGGCCAGGGCCAGCGGCACCTCGTGGAGCACGCCCCCTTCGCGCACCCTCGTCAGGCGCTCTGCGAGGTGCTGGTCCTCGTCCAGCAGCAGCATCGACGCCTGGTCCACTTCCACCAGCCGGAACGTGAACTGGATCATTTTCTCAAGCAGCGCGTCCACGTCGGTCGCGCGCGTCAGGGCCTTCGACACCTCCAGCAGCAGCGTCAGCTTGAGCCGGTCGCGCTCGTGCTGCGGCATCGCCACGACCGTGTCGTCGATGGCCTGCTGGACGCCGCTCGCACGCAGGGCACGCTCGAGGGTGAGATCGGCGTCAGGAACCGGAACCAGGCGGATGACGGTTGTGCCCGCGCGAGCGGCCCGCCGCTTCGTTTCCGCGGTGCCGTCGTCGATCAGCATCGAGCTCAGGCCCTGCAGCTCGAACAGGATCTTTCCGAAGACCACGCGATCGCCCATGCGAATCGATGTGGTGGTCACGCGCGTCCCATTCACGAACGTCCCATTGCTCGAGCCCAGATCGCGCACCAGGACCGTCTCCGGTTCGATCGTCAGTTCGGCGTGACGCCGCGAGACGGTCGGATCGAGCACCGGAAGATCGCTGCTCAGGGCGCGGCCGAGGACGAGCGGAAGCCCCGCTCGCAGCTCGAAAGACAGCTGCCCATCCGCGCTCACCAGTCGGAATGGCATCTACGAGGAATATAAAATGGGGTCAGACCCCATTTACGCTTCCGCGCGGGATCCTAGCGCGTCGATTTGCGAACACGACCCAGAGCAGTAAGCAGAGCCCGCGCCTTGTTCTCGGTTTCATCCCACTCGCGCTCGGGCACGGAGTCGGCGACAATCCCCGCGCCAACCTGGATCGACGCGGTGCCACCGGCGATGACACACGTCCGGATGGTAATCGCGAGATCCATGCGCTGGTCGCCGATGGCGATGTAGCCCACGGCCCCCGCATAAGGGCCGCGACGCTCGGGTTCGAGTTCGTCGATGATTTCCATGGCGCGGACCTTGGGAGCGCCGGTCATGGTGCCGGCCGGGAAGGTGGCACGATACGCGTCGAGCGCCGAACAGCTGTCGCGTAATTCTCCCTCCACCTGACTGACGATGTGCAACACGTGAGAGTATCGCTCCACGGTCATGAAATCCGTCACGCGCACGGAGCCGTAGGTCGCAATGCGACCGACATCGTTACGCCCGAGATCGACCAGCATGACATGTTCGGCGCGCTCCTTCTCATCCGACAGCAGGTCAGCCGCAAGGCGCTCATCCTCGGCGGCGTTTTTTCCACGCGGGCGCGTGCCGGCGATTGGCCGAACTGTCACTCTTCCTTCGGCGACGCGGACGAGCAGCTCCGGGGAACTCCCAACCAGCTCGACGCCGTCGAGCTGCAGGTGATACATGTACGGCGACGGATTCAATGCGCGCAACGCGCGATACAGGTCAGCGCTCTCGAAGTCGTGCGGGACCTCGATCCGCCGCGCCAGCAGCCCCTGAAAACAGTCCCCGGCCATGATGTATTCCTTGATCCGTTCGACGTCGCGCATGAACCGCGTTTTCTCATATGTCGAACGACCGGTCGCCGGTGGAGCAGAGTCTGCGAGAGCAAGTGGACGCAGCGGCGACGCGGCATGCAATCGCTCGGTGAGCATCCAGATCTCGCGCTGCGCATCGTCATAGGCCTGCCGCAACTCCACGTCAGGCATGAGTGGCCGGACGGGCACGGCGACCACGATGCGTCCCAGCGCACGCAGGTTGTCGAGAATCATGAGCGATCGCGAGAACACGAAGATCGCGTCAGGCGCGTCGACGCCGCGTGGGGGCGGGGACGGCAGTCGTTCGATCGTCCGCGCCACGTCGTAACTGAAGTAGCCCACCGCGCCCGCCCAGAATGCGCCAAGCTCGGGCACATGCACGGGCGTTTCGGCGCGCACGCGTTTCTGCAGGTCGCTGATCGGATCATCACACGCGGAGCGCTCGCCCCATCCAGACTCCGGCGTCCAGGTCTCGACGAACCCCTCACGAAAGCGCCACGCGGAGCGCGGCTCAGTCCCCATGAACGTGTACCGCGACCAGGTTTCAGAACCCGCTGGTGCCGATTCGAGTAGAAACGAGAACGGTGGTCTGCGGATCTTGGCAAAGGCCGTGACAGCGGTGTCCGTGTCGAGGAGCACATCGCGCCATACCGGCACGAGCGTACCCAGCCTTGCGAGTTCCCGAAATCGCTCGAACGTCACCATGTCACGCGAGCTCATTGCTGGTGAAAGTCAGAACATTTTGCACGCAGAGAACGCAAAGGAAGCGCAGAGTATCGCAAAGGGTGATTTTCATTGGGAAGGCCGATTTTGTTCTGTTCATTATTCTTGCTTGGTTCTCGCGCGTCCTCCGCGCTACCTCAGCGTTCTCTGCGTGCAAAATGTCTTAACAGCGCAATCCATTTTCTATCCGTGTGCTGAAATGTTTCGAACCCGCGCCGGACTGACTTGCGCTGGCTTCGTTGCCGCTCTGCTGATGACGGGAGTGGCCACGCCGGCGGCCGCGCAGCAGTGGAACGATGCCAGCGTGACCGCGTTGGTGACTCGCGCGACCGAGCGTCGCGCGCGACAGTTGGCGGACACCGGACTGACGGACTACACGGCCACCGCCCTCGGATCTCTCACCTTTCTGGCGCAGGTCGGTGAAGGATTCCCGGATCCACCCAAAGTGGTAAAGGCGGATCAGATCGCGCTCGAAGTCTACTGGCGCGCTCCGAACCACAGCAAGCAGTTGATTCTCGGCCGCCGCGACACGTTGCTCCTGCCGACGGACATTGAATACCATCGCGACCATCTCGGAATCGTGCAGAACAACTTTCCCGAGATCATCCGGCTCGGTGACGGCGACGAGGTTCGCGACGTTCCGCATCCGCTCTCCGCGGCCGGGCTGCGCACCTACGACTACGCGATCAGCGATTCACTCCGGATCGAGATTCCCGGCCAGGTCATCGAAGTCTACGAAGTTCGAATCCGGCCGAAAAACGATCGCGTGGCGGCAGCGGTGGGCGCCATCTACCTCTCCCGCGCCGACGCTCAGGTCGTGCGGATGGCGTTTTCGTTCACGCGGGCCGCCCTGATCGACCAGCAGCTGGAGGACGTCGCGATCGTGCTCGACAACGCCTTGATCGAGGAGCGCTTCTGGCTTCCGCGGCGGCAGGAGATCGAGATCAGGCGGAGCGGCACGTGGCTCGATTTTCCCGCGCGTGGCATCATCCGCGGCGGGTTCGAGGTGTGCTGCTATCGTATCAACTCCGGGACACCTCCCGCCGTCCGATTCACCGGACCGGAAATCGACCTGGCGCCACCCAACAGGCGGGCTGCTTATCGATTCGAGGAACCACTCAGCACCGTTGTCCCGAACAATCTCGCGACGGCCTCCAGTGAGGAGCTGGCCCGCGTGCAGGCGCGAGCGGCGGAGCTGGTGAGCCAGGCGGCGCTGGCCCGCGCTCGCAGTGGCGCCGTGCTGGCCCGGTCGGTCTCCGACCTGGTCAGGGTGAACCGTGCCGAAGGTCTTTCGTTAGGTGCCGGAGTACGCAGGTTCCTGGCGCCCTCGACCGATCTTGCGTTGAGCGGACGGTATGGATTTTCGGACGAACGGCTGAAGGGCACCGCCCGGCTCACCTATCGACCGTCCCCCCGGCAACTGCTGAGTGTCGGCCTGTTTGACGAACTGCGGGACGCGTCTGACGTCGCGGAATCGTCAGGCATGCGAAACTCGATCGCCGCCCAGGAGTTCGGTGTCGACTTTACGGAGCCGTATCTGGCCAGGGGATTGGACCTCCGTGCCGAATACCGGATCGGATCTGGCCTTGTCGCCTCCGTTACGGTGGCGCGCGAAGTAACTGACTCGGCGCGGCTCGCGGCGACACCCGCGCGCGGCACCTACCGCCCATTGATGGCCGTTCCCAGTCAGAAGCACTGGCGCACGGGGGTCGGGCTGGCACTCGTGTCCCACGCCTTGTTAGGCGGAGCGGTGGACGGGGACATCTCGGTACAGGTGCGCAAGGTGATGGATGTGGATGAGGCCGAGGTGGCGACCCGGGTGACCGGTCGCCTGCAGTACCAGCACACAATCGGCGGCGGCGCCATCGTTGCCTCGACGTTTGCTGGCCTCACTGATTCCGAGCTTCCCCAGGATCAGGTTCGCGCTGGCGGTCCCGTGACGGGTCCAGGCTACTCTGCTCACCAATTCGTCTCACAGGCGCTGGTCGCCCAGAGAGTCGAATGGCGCGTTCCGGTGCCCTTCCCGGCCATTCCAATCGGACGGTGGGGACATTCCGCGGGACGAGCCACGTTTGCCCCGTATGCAGGACTGGTCGTCTTGAAGCAGCGAGGTGAGGGCGGAGCCGGAAACCAGTCGGTACTTGGCTATCCAAGCCTCGGCGCCGCATTGCTCGTCTTCTTTGACCTCATTCGGTTCGACGTTGCCAGAGGAATTCGAAACGGACGGTGGACCTTCGGCGTCGATCTGACGCGGGATCTCTGGAGAATTCTCTAACCTCTCCAAAGCATTCATCCGTTGCAGCTTTGCAACAGTCAAACGCGAACGTTAGTTTCGACCAATTCAACCCGAACCAGGTAGGCTAAACTGGCTGGCAACGATCGTTTAATTCGCGACGACTGGCTGCTTCCGACGCTGCAGGCGCTGCTCGATGCTCCCAGCCTTGCCCAGCTTACCGCGGACGCCCCCGAGAGCATCTGGGAAGCCGCCGTTTCGAAGGGCCTGACTACCGACGACGACATCCTCGGCGCGCTCGCGGCGCGCTTTCGCATGCCGATCGCCAACCTGGCAAACGTCGAAGACAGCGCCCGGCTCGCCCTGCCTGAATCGCTCGCCAGGAAGTACCGGATCGTGCCCCTGAAGGTCACGAATTCCACCATCGATATCGCGACGGCCGATCCGCACGATCTCGATTGCGAGCGCGCCGTCGGCTTCGCGACCGGTCGCGCCGTGCGGATGAATCTCGCGGCGCCGGCACAGATCAATGAACGGCTTCTCGAGGTATATCGACCCGAGAGTAGCGTCGAAAAGCTGCTCGAGGGCATGACGCAATACGACGTCCAGCTCGAGGACATCGATCTGGAAGACGTCGACATTGCGGCGTCCAAGGCGTCCGAACGGCCGATCATCAAGCTTGTCGACCACATCGTCGCCGAGGGGATCGAAATCCGCGCGTCCGACATCCACCTCGAAGCGCAGGAATCCGGGATCGTCGTCAACTACCGCATCGACGGCGTGCTTCGTCAGGCAATGGTGTTGCCGAGGCCAGTCGGCATTCCACTGGTGTCCAGAATCAAGATCATGGCCGACCTGGACATCGCCGACCGTCTCCGGCCGCAGGATGGTCGTGCGCGCGTCAACGTGAATGGCAATCGGGTCGATCTGCGCGTCTCGACGCTCCCTGCGTCCACGGGCGAGAAAGTCGTGATCCGTATTCTCGACAGCCGGTCGACCGTGCTCACGCTCGACGGCCTCGGGCTCTCGATGCGCGAGCAGGACCGGCTGCATACGCTGCTGAACCTGCGCGAAGGCATTGTTCTCGTGACGGGTCCGACGGGCTCCGGCAAGACGACGACCTTGTACTCCGGCCTGCGCACGATCCAGGCGCGCGGTGTCAACATCGTCACGGTCGAAGATCCGGTCGAATACAAGCTGAACGGCGTGGTACAGGTGCAGGTGAACGAGAAAGCCGGCCTGACGTTTGCCGCCGCGCTGCGCTCGATCCTGCGTCAGGACCCCGACGTCGTTCTGGTCGGTGAAATCCGCGACCGCGAGACCGCCAACATCGCCACGCAGGCGTCGCTGACGGGCCACCTCGTGTTGTCCACGTTGCACACGATCGATGCGGCGAGCGCCGTTGCCCGTCTCATCGACATTGGCATCGAGCCGTTCAAGATCGCCGCCGCGCTCAAGGGTGCGGTTGCGCAGCGCCTGCTGCGCCGACTCTGTACGGCCTGCCGCGCGCCGATGACCACCCCGCTGCCTGACAAGTTGAAGCGCTGGCTCCCGACCGCGGAGGGCCTGTATCGCGCGGTGGGCTGCAAGGAATGCGGCAACACGGGGTATCGCGGCCGGTTGGCGATCATGGAAATCATGGTTACGGACGCGGAGATCGAGCGCCGTATCGGCGCTGCCGACTCCACGGAACGCATCGCCGAGGCCGCGCGCCGCGGCGGCATGCGGACCATGTGGGAATCGGGCGCGGAGCATGTCATCGGCGGGGAGACGGACCTCGAAGAGTTGCTGCGAGTGCTCGAAGTGCCGGGCGACGAGGAAAAGCCCGCCGTTCAGCGCGGAAACACGCAGTCGTCCGCGGCAGGGTCGGTGCGCTCGGCCACGCCGCCTCCGATGCCCGCGGTTCGACAGAGCGTGCGGAATTTCCTCCCCGATGAAGTCCTCGAGCTCGTGGACGACGTCTCCGCCGGGCCGAAGAAGTCCGCTCGCCAGACGGTGTTGCTCGTCGAGGACGAAGATGCATTGCGGCAGGTCCTGCGCGACCTGCTGGAGCGCGAAGGCTATTCAGTCATCGAGGCCCAGGATGGGGTGCAGGCGCTCGACCAGATCGATCGTCACGCGCCCGACGCACTGGTGCTCGATCTGAACCTGCCGCGTCTGGACGGATACCAGGTACTCACCCACATACGCGCCCGTCCCGGCACCGCCGAGCTTCCCGTGCTGGTGCTGACGGCCAAAGGGGACGAGGAAAGTGAGGTCAAGGTCTTCGAGAACGGAGCGAACGACTTCATCACGAAGCCGTTCCGTCCACGCGCCCTGAGCGCGAGGCTCAAGGCGCTCCTCCGGAAAGCCTGACGCGACCGTTGGCGCCCGACCGGATCGTCGCATGACCGATCTCGTCGTCGGCGTCGTCGACGTCTTCGTCGTCAGGCACAACGCACGTGGACTGAGCGTCCTCGTGCTGCGCCGTGCCGCGGGCACGCGCTGCACCGGCGCTTGGGAGATCGTGCATGGCCGCCTCGATCCTGGTGAACGACCCGAAGAGGCCGCGATGCGCGAAGTCCGTGAGGAAACCGGATTCGCGATCGAGCGGCTGTACAATCTGACGTGCCAGCCGTTCTACCTGCACACGTTGTCGACGGTGCAGGTGGCGGTGGCGTTTGTCGCGTTTGTCGGAGAAGGGGAGGTGGCCCTTAGCCTGGAGCACGACACGGCCGAGTGGCTAACGCCTGACGAGGCGATGGCGCGGCTTTCGTGGCCAAGGTCTATTTCGGCGTTACGGGACGTCGTGCAGGTCTTTCATACCGGCAGTGCTGGTGCAGTCGAGGATGTACTGCGTGTGTTCTGAGCGGATGTGGGAGGTGGGATGTGGGAGGAACCTGATCACCACCGAATATCCGCCGTTATCGGATTCCTCCCACCTCCCACCTCCCACCTCCACTATTTGACGCCAGCCCGCGACCTAACGAGTGCCCGTTCCCGTTCGATCCGGGAAAGAATGAGCGGCCAATCGCTGTTCCGCGAGGTTTCGTAAGTCACCGTGAGCGGCTGGTTGACGTCGACCTGCGGATCGAACGCATAGAGGGCCTGCTGCACCTCACGCTGCCGCAGGCGCTGCTGCCCGAAGCCTGGCGTCACCGGAAAGATCTCGATCGGCCGGAAGTCGCGACCCACGCTGGTCACGATGAACTCCATGGGACTGAAAGGCGTCTCTCCCTGTTCCAGTCCGTGGAACCGCACCAGCCACACCGAAAACGCATTCAACCCGGTGCGGCGGGACAGCGAATCGAGCGACGGCTTCCGGCTCGCCAGCTGCTCCCGTAGCGCACGATAGCTGTCGGGTGAAAGCACACGGATGATCGTCTCGTCCAGTGGAATCGCCTGCACCTGAAGCCCGCGGCGCGCCACGCGAATTGCGACGTCCTCCTGCTTCAGCGACCCGTAACCGGTCGGCACGAGCAGACGCGACGAGTCACGCGAGACGGCCGACGGCGTGGTCGAACCGGGCGCCGCCGCCTGCCCAGAAGCGCAGGCGACGCACACTATCGAGCACGCAACTAACAGGGTTGAACGATTCACGATTCACGATTCACGATTCACCCGTTTCTTCCCGAGTCCCGAGTCCCGAGTCACCACGCGTCAGAACCAGCTCCATGACCGCCGACGCCAGGTCATCGCGACCCAGCCCTGTCCGCGCACTCACCGGTACCACCTGATCGGTGTCGAGGTCCAGCGCCGCCGCAATGGCCTGGACCCGCTCACGCCCCGCGTCATTTCCGAACTTGTCCATCTTGGTGATGGCGACGAGCACCGGGGTTTCGCGTTCGGCCAGAAAGTCGAGCATCGCGCGATCGTCGTCGGTCGGCTCGCGGCGGGCGTCGAGGAGCAGGACGAGTCCCCGGAGGTTCGGACTCTGGCTCAGGTACCCCTCGATCAGCGGGCGCCATTCGGCGCGGCGCTCCTTGGCGATCCGCGCGTAGCCGTAGCCAGGAAGGTCGACGAGGACGAACGCGTCGTTGATGCGGAAAAAGTTGATTTCTCGCGTGCGCCCCGGCGTCTTCGAAACGCGCGCCGCGGCCCGGCGGCGCAACAGCGCGTTCAGGAGCGACGACTTGCCGACGTTCGATCGGCCGGCGAAAGCGACTTCGGGGAGTGTGGACGCCGGCCGCCATCCGCCGGCACTTGCCATTCCACCCAGGAATTCGAGCTCCTTGACCACGAGCGGATCGGCTCCAGTGGCCCCCGCTCCGCTATCGGTCATCAATGAGCGAGAATGGCCGGCTGCGCGACGTCGGACGCCGTTTCGGCCGGTCGTGGCCGGGACCGGAACGCCAGCGTCAGCACCTCATCCATCGTGGCCACCGGGTGGAACGCCAGCCCCTCACGGACGTCAACGGGTAGCTCCTCGAGCTCGCGCGCGTTGGCCTTGGGAATCACAACGTTACGGATACGCCCCCGGTGAGCCGCCACCGATTTTTCGCGCAAGCCGCCGATGCCCAGGACGCGGCCGCGCAGCGTGATTTCGCCGGTCATTGCCGTGTCGCCGCGCACGGGGATGCCGGTCAGCGCCGAAACGACGGCGATCGCGATCGCGATGCCCGCTGACGGCCCGTCCTTCGGGGTCGCCCCGGCCGGGATGTGCATGTGCAGGTCGCGCGTGCGCAGGAATTCGGGGTCGAGGCCTAACGTGCGGGCCCGGCCGCGCACGTAACTGAGCGCGGCGCTGGCCGACTCCTTCATCACGTCGCCTAACGTGCCCGTCAGGTGGAGGCGTCCGCGGCCGGGGACGACACTGACCTCGATCTCCAGGATTTCGCCTCCCACCGTCGTGTAGGCGAGCCCGGAGGCGACGCCGATCTTGTCGTCGAGCGTGTTCTCATCGGGGTCGTACGGCGAGACGCCGAGCATGTCACGCAGGTCCGGCACCCTGAGGTGCGTCGTCGTGGCCGAATCGTCGGTCGCCGCCACGCGCTTGCGCGCCACCTTGCGCGCCAGCCGCGCGACGCGACGTTCGAGCTCGCGCACACCGGCCTCACGCGTGTACTGCCTGACGATTGCCGGCACCACGTCCGGCTCGAAGGTGACCGACTCGGGCGGCACGCCCGCCTTCTGCAGCTGGCGCGGAACGAGGTACTGCCGCGCGATGGCGTGCTTCTCGTGATCGAGGTATCCGGGCAGCCGCAGGATCTCCATGCGGTCGCGCAGCGGGTCCGGGATCGTCGCCAGTGAATTTGCGGTCGTGATGAAGAACACGTTCGAGAGGTCGTAGTCGACCTCGAGGTAGTGATCGGAAAACGCCTTGTTCTGCTCGGGGTCGAGGACCTCGAGCAGGGCCGCCGAGGGATCACCACGATAGTCCGCGCCCAGCTTGTCCAGCTCGTCCAGCAGCAGCACCGGGTTCACGACTTCGGCGCGCCGCATCGCCTGGATGATCCGCCCGGGCATCGACCCGATATAAGTCCGGCGGTGCCCCCGGATCTCGGCCTCGTCCCTCACGCCGCCAAGTGACATGCGCGCGAAACGCCGCCCAAGCGCGCGGGCGATGGACCTGCCTAACGACGTCTTCCCGGTGCCGGGCGCGCCCACCAGACAGAGGATCGGGCCTTCCAGCTTGCCGACCAGGGCCAGCACCGCGATGTGGTCGAGGATGCGGTCCTTCACCTCATCGAGACCGAAGTGATCCTCGTCGAGCACGTCCCGCGCATGTTTCACCGAGAGCACGTCATCGGTCCGCTCGGTCCAGGGGAGGGACAACATCCAGTCGATGTAATTCCTGCCCACTGTCGATTCCGGCGACATTGGCGACGTGCGGCGCAGCTTTCGCAGCTCCCGTTCGGCGCGAAGCCTCGCCGCTTCCGGGAATCCCTTGGCCAAAATCTGCTCGGCCAGGCCATCGAGGTCATCGTGGTCTTCCTGACCCAGCTCGCGGTGGATCGCCTTCAGTTGCTCCTGCAGGTAGAACTCGCGCTGGTTGCGGTACAGCGAACCGCGCACGTCCTCGTCGATCTTCCGTTCCAGGCGCAAGAGGTCCGTTTCGGACGTGATCAGTTCTTCGAGCGACTGCAGGAGATCCGTCAGGGCGGGGGACTCGAGGAGCCGCTGCCGCACCTCGTGCCGCACGGTCATGTGCGCCGCGATTGCGCACGCCATCCGCTCTTCCGTCGCCGATGCCTGCGCCAGCGACGCGACTTCGGCGGGGATGCGCCGCTGAAGCCCGACATACTCCTCGAAACGCGCCAGCGTCTGCCGCGCGCGCGCCCGGTCCTCGGAGGCAAGCGCGCCGATGAGGAAAGGCGCGGCGACCACGTTGGCCCGGATGTGGCCACTACCGGCCAGGAATCTCGTTATGCGCACGCGCCCCATCGCCTCGACGAGCACGCGCGCGCCGCCGCTCGGTGTGCGGTTCACCTGCTGCATCCGCACAACCACGCCGATGCGATATAGATCGGTGGCGACCGGTTCCGCGACGTCGGCATTCCGCTGCGTGACGAGGACGACCCATCGTTCCGGCGTCGCGGCCGCGGCATCAACCGCTGACAACGACCCCGGTCGTCCGATCAACAACGGCATCAGGACATACGGAAACACGACCACGTCGCGCAGCGGCACGACGGGGAGTCGATCGGGGATGTTGTATGTCTCGGTGTCGCGGCTTAACAGCACGGGCTATTGGGGCATGGGGCATGGGGCATGGGGCCCTGGGGAAAAAATACGTCGCCGGACATCAAAGCGAACGGCGACGCGACCTCATATTCTCGGGCCCCATGCCCCGGCCCCGTGCCCCGTGCCCCTTACGCTTCCTTTTTCTGTCGCTTGGGAGCGATCTCGAGCATTGGCGGCGAACCGTTGGTGATGCACGCTTCGGTCACGCGAACCTCGACGACGTCATCGCGGCTCGGGAGATCGAACATCACGTTCAGCAGGATCTCCTCGAGGATGGCGCGCAAGCCGCGAGCACCCGTACCGCGCTTCAGCGCCTTGTTCGCCACCGCGCGCAGCGCTGACTCCTCGAACGTGATGCGCACCGTCTCGAGCTCGAACAGCTTCTGGTACTGCTTGGTCAGCGCGTTCTTCGGCTCCTTCAGAATGCGCACCAGTGATTCTTCGTCGAGGGCCTCGAGCGGCACGACAACCGGCAGTCGTCCGACCAGTTCGGGGATCAAGCCGTAACGCAGCAGGTCATCAGGCTCCACTTCGTTGAACGGATTCTTCGTGACCTGCTTCGCCTTGCCGGTCTGGATGTCTTCCCGGCTGAAACCGATCTGTTTCCGGCCAACGCGCGTCTCGATGATCTTGTCGAGCCCATCGAACGCGCCGCCGCAGATGAACAGGATGTCCTTCGTGTTGATCTGGATGTATTCCTGCTGCGGATGTTTCCGGCCGCCCTGGGGCGGGACCGAGGCGATCGTCCCCTCGAGGATCTTGAGCAGCGCCTGCTGCACCCCTTCACCCGAGACGTCTCTCGTTATGCTCGGGTTCTCGGATTTCCGCGCGATCTTGTCGAGTTCATCGATGTACACGATACCGCGCTCACACTCGGCAACATTGAAGTCGCCTGCCTGGAGCAGCCGGACCAGGATGTTCTCAACGTCTTCGCCGACGTACCCAGCCTCGGTGAGGGTGGTCGCGTCGGCGATAGTGAAGGGAACATCGAGGATTCGGGCCAGCGTCTGCGCCAGAAGTGTCTTGCCGACGCCCGTCGGTCCCAGCAACAGGATGTTGCTCTTGTCGAGTTCGACGTCGTTGTCGCGGGCCGAGCTCGAGTTGATGCGCTTGTAATGGTTGTACACCGCGACCGCGAGCGCCTTCTTCGCGTGTTCCTGGCCAATCACGTACTGGTCGAGAACGTCCTTGATTTCAGTGGGAGTCGGGACCTGGGTGATCGCCTCTGCTACTTCCTTCTCCTCGTCCTCTGCCAGGATCTCATTACACAGCGCGATACACTCGTTGCAGATGTAGACCGAAGGCCCGGAGATGAACTTCCTCACCGAGTCCTTGGACTTTCCGCAGAAGGAACAGCGCAGGTGCTTATCGTGAGACATTGATCAGAGTCAGCGATTGGCGATTAGCGAGCAGGGGAGCAGCAAGCAAACGGCGATTAGCGATCAGCGGTTAGTACCCCGAACCGCGAGGAGCTGATCGCTTTTTCGATGATCGCTACTCGCTGCCCTAAGATGACGCCCGGGACACCCCTGAAGCAATTGCAAAGGGGTGTCTTTCGACACCCCTTTCCCGACTGGAACCCGTTGTATTTGTGATCCTTACCCGGCCATCGCCGGCTGTCGCGGCGTTTCGACCTCGGCGCGGTTCGCGACGATGTTGTCGATGATACCGTAGTCCTTGGCTTCGTCGGCCGACATGAACCGGTCGCGGTCCACGTCGCGCTCGATCTGCTCCAGCTTGCGGCCCGTATGGCGGCCCATGAGCTCGTTCATCTTCGACCGCAGGTACAGGATCTCCTTCGCCTGAATCTCGATGTCGGCCGCCGTGCCCTGGTAACCACCCGAGGGCTGGTGGATCATGATGCGCGAATGCGGGAGGGCAGAGCGCTTCCCAGCTCTGCCCGACGCCAAGAGGAACGCACCCATGCTGGCCGCCAATCCCATGCAGATCGTGTTCACCGGCGACTTCAGGAACTGCATCGTGTCGTAAATCGCCAGGCCGGCGGAGACAGAGCCACCCGGTGAGTTGATGTAAAGATGGATGTCGCGCTCCGGGTTATCCGCATCGAGGAACAGGAGCTGCGCGATGATGATGTTCGCCACGTCATCGTTGATCGGCGTGCCGAGGAAGACGATGCGATCCATCAGCAGGCGGCTGAAGATGTCGTACGTGCGCTCGCCGCGGCTCGATCGTTCGATGACGTATGGTGGGTAAATCGACGGCATGGGTCAGGACCGGATGTGGGATGTGGGATGTGGGATGTGAGAGTACACCCAGCTATTCAACGGTGTTCTGGTCAAGCAACCACTTGAAAACCTTTTCTTCGGTGATGCCGCGTTCGAGCTCCTTGAGGCGTCCGGCTTTCTGGAGTGACGAGTAAAGCTGTCCAACGTCAGCCCCCCGGCGCGCCGCGAGTTCGGTGATACGATCGTCGAGTTCACTCTCTGTGGCGGTCAGCTTCTCGCGCTCGGCCAGCGTGTCGATGATCAGGTCGCGTCGCACCTGTCGTTCCGCCATGGCCCGGAAGCGCTGCGAAAAATTCTGTCGTTCGTTTTCCGGCACCTGATACGCTTCGATGTAGGCGCCGACCATCTGGTTCACCCATGACGGCGGTACGTCGAAAGCGTTCGAACCGATAATCTCGTCGATCAGCTTCTGCCGCACGTCGGCATCTGCCTCACGAGTCGCTTCGGTCGTGAGGTCTTCGCGTACGGCGTTGCGAAGCGCGTCCACCGAGTCGAAGTCGCCAAGTTCCCGCGCGAACGCGTCATCGAGTTCCGGGAGTGACTTCCGCTTGGCATCCGCGAGGGTGACGCGGACCGTCTTCGTTTTCGACCGCTGTGTTTCGTCGGGGAAATCTTCGGGCCACTTCACGGGCCGTTCCGCCGTCTCGCCCGGCTTCAGCGTCATGATGAGCTCTTCGATCCCGGGAATCGCCTGGCCGCCGCCGAGCACGATCCGGTACTCTTTCCCTTCCGGAATGACTCCCTCATCGTCCGCGGTCGCCAGCATCACCGTGACCATGTCCTGTTCCGCGGGCTGTTCGGAGATCGGCGCCCACGTGGCACGCTGTTCGCGCATCGAATCGATCTGTTCCTGCACCGCGTCGTCGTTGATCGAGCGAACCGTCCGCGTGACCCGGAAACCCTGCGTGCGCGGCAGCTCCACCTTCGGCTGCACCTCGAGATGCAGCTCGAACGTGAGCGGCTCGCCTTCATTGAACTTCACGTCATGCACGTGCGGCTGTGCGGCGAGCTTCACCTCGGTGTCGCCCACCACCTGCTTGTACGCTTCCTGGATCAGTGATTCCACCGCTTCCTGGCGGATCGCCGCAGCGAATCGCTGCCGGATCATCGCCGGAGGTGCCTTCCCTGGCCGGAAGCCCGGTAAACGAGCGGACGAGGCGTAACGGCGGACCGCTTTCTCCTCGGCCTGTCGAACCATGTCGGCTGGCACCTCGACCTGCAGGAGGCGCTCAACGCCGTCCACTTTCTTTTCGGTGACCTGGAGATTCATAGGCGGGTCTGCGCGTTCGGGGGGTCCGGAAACCCGCAATTAGGGGTCAGACACCTAATTCCAATCATCAACGGTAAACGCACGGCCGGAGGAATTAGGTGTCTGACCCCTAACCGCACGGGATTAAAAGTAACGGAAGGAGGAGCCTTCATGCATTACCGCTACCTGCTGGCATGCCTGTTTGTCGCGTTCACGTCGACCGTCGAGGCCCAGCGCACCGCGATCGATTCGGTGAACCTGGCCGACACCACCGTCATTCACGTGGTCAAGCTCCGCGACGGCTCGACCCTGGTGGGGCGTATCACCACCATTGCGGCAGATTCCATCAGGCTTCGACTCAACCAGGGTGAGGTGAGCCTGGCGCGGTCCGGTATCAACGAAGTGCGACAGGTCCCCGCCGCGCTGATGCGGAATGGCCAGTATTGGTTCGAGAATCCGCACCCGACACGGCTGCTGTTTTCGTCGACGGCGATCCCCCTGGAAAAAGGCACCGGCTATTACGGAAACACCTGGCTCTTCATCCACACGTTCGCGACCGGCCTGACGGATCGGTTTACGCTTGGGGGTGGTGCCACGACCATACCCGGGCTTGCCCTGAACGAAAACGTTTTTTTCCTGCTGCCCAAGTACACTTTCATCAGCCGGCCCCGCGCGAAGGTCGCGTTAGGCGCCTTGGTGGGATTGCTGCCGTTCAACGACGATGACTTCGACGACGCGTTCGAAAGCGCCGGCCTTGTCTATGGCGTGGCGACCCTGGGCACCCGTGAATCGAATGTGTCGCTGGGCGCGGCCTGGGGATACGCCAATGACGAGATCACCAGCCGGCCAGGAGTGATGCTGGGTGGTCAGGGCCGGATCGCCCGGCGCTTTTCTCTGGTTTCTGAGAACTGGTTCTTCAGCACCGGGGATGACACCGAAGGGGCGCTATCTTATGGCCTTCGCTTCCTTGGCGAGAACATCAGCGCCGACCTGGCCTGGGTGACGCCGTTAGGCGCGGGCGAGTTCGGATTCCCGTGGCTTGGGTTTGCGTTCAAGTTCTGACTTCGGATGCCTCTACGATCCGTGGTGCCGTTCGAAAGCCTCGTTCACGTGGCAAGCCCCATGAGTTTTTGACGCGAATCATCGCGAATGCTCGGCAAATTACCGCGAATCAAAACAAGGTTCCGGATTCGCGCGAATCCGGTTCTGCTTCGCGAAAATTCGCGTCCAAAATTCGTGGGATCGTGGAAGACGCACGGAAGGTATAGTTCACACCATCGAGATCAGGCGCTCCACAATCCTGGCTGAGCTCAAAACCCCGGGAATACCGGCCCCAGGATGTGTTCCGGCGCCCACGAAGAAAAGGTTCGGAATATCCTCACTGCGACAGTGAGGCCGGAACCACGCCGACTGATGAAGGAGTGGCTGCACCGAAAAAGCGTTGCCCAGATGGCTATCGAGTTCATCGGCGAAGTATCGCGGATCGATGCGCCGTTCGGTCACGATGTGCTTCGACAGGTCCGGTAGCAGCCGCTCCTCGAGGTGCCTGACGATTCGGTCGCGATAGGCATCGCCGTCCGCCGCCCAGTCAGTGCGCGAGGCCAGGTTCGGCACCGGCGACAGCACGTACCACGCATCACAGCCGGCCGGAGCGAGAGAAGGGTCGGTAGCGGTCGGACGATGCAGGTACAACGAAAAATCATCGGCGAGCGTCCGCCGGTTGAAAACGTCATCGAGGAGGTCGCGGTAGCGCGGCCCAAGGAGGATCTCGTGATGCGCGACATGCTCATACCGGCGGTTGGTGCCAAAGTAGAGCACGAACAGCGACATGCCGTGGCGGTATCGCCGGAGTCGACGATCGGTGTTTACCCGACGCGCCGAGCGGGGAAGAAGCGACTCGTAGCAGCGCACGACGTCGCCGTTGAACACCACGGCATCGGCGGCCAGCCATTCCCCTCCGGTAAGCCTGACGCCTTCAGCGTTTCCGCCATCTCCAACTGGTATCTCATCGACGCGGGCGTTCAATCGCAGCCTCCCTCCCAGTTCTTCGAACAGCCGAACCAGGCCCGCGACGAGTGCGCCGGTTCCTCCCTGGGCATACCACACACCCCAGCGCTTCTCGAGTTCATGAATCAGGCAGTAAATCGACGGGCTGTCGTACGGATTTCCGCCAATCAACAATGGATGGAAGCTGAGAAGTTGTCGTACGCGCGGATCGCGCACGTTGTCATCCACCATCGATGCCACGGACTTCCAGGCCTTCGCTCGAAGGAGAGCCGGCACGGCCTTCGCCATTTCCGTCAGGCGGTCAAACGACCGGTCGATCAGCGGGTAGGCCTGTTCGAAGATCGCGCGCGCTTGCGCTGAAAAGCGGCGAAAGCCGTCGACATCGGTGGGACTCAGCTTCGCGATCGCATGCTCGCGCAACGCGTCTGTTCCGGCCCAGTCCACGTGTGAGCCGTCGTGGAACCGGACCCGATAAAACGGATCGATCGGAATGAGCCGGACATAGTCGGCCATCGGCCGTCCGGCGAGCCTGAACAGCTCCTCGATCAGCTGCGGCGCCGTGATGATCGTCGGGCCGGCGTCGAATACGAATCCGTCCTGCCGGAACACGCCCGCCCGGCCACCTGCCTGGACGCGCGCCTCGACGATGACGACCTCGTGGCCCTGCGCGCGCAGGCGGATAGCTGCGGCCAGGCCGCCGAAACCGGCGCCGACCACGACGATCTTCATTGCGATGGGAGCGTCGCCCACCCCTCGGCACGCGCCAGACCGGTGCCCCGCAACGCCAGCACCGCAGGCACGAGCATGGCCGCCGAGCCTAACGCCGCGGCCCACCAGAACCCATTACGGAGGCACAGCGCGACCGGCATCACGCCGTTGGCGAGATAGAGCGCCACCGGGAACCGGGACGTCGCGACGCGATCGCGCACCTCGGCCGGCGGTGCGATGACGAGCATCACCCGCGCAATCACCGTCGCGGTAAGGAACCATCCCAGCCAGTTACTGAGCGGCATGCCGTAGAAGGCATCGGCAGTGAAGAACGACTCGAGCCAGACCGGTAGCCCGCGAAACATTGCACCGCTCCCCCACAACCAATGCCCGGTCTTCACCATCGCCGGATCCATCGAGATATCCCACGCCACCATCAGGAGTCCCGCTCCCACTGCCCACCGCCACGGGGAAGGAGGCGAATCGCGTCGAGCAAGGCGCGCGACGATCACGAGCGATCCCATGAGCATGTAGAACCACGACAGGGGAATCGGGAACGGCACCAGCCCGAGCACGCGGTACCCAAGCAGTCCCGAATACGCATAGTCGCCAAACGGGAGTCCCATCGACGTCCCCGCGAGCTCCGCGCCTAACGCAAGCACGCTTGCCGTCCCCGCCAGTGCTACGGCCTTCGCTGTCCCGATGCGGTCGGCGAGAAACAGCAGTGCCGCCGCCGCGCCAAGCACCACGTACGTCGGCCCGGCAAAGCGAAATGACAGGCGCATGATCGTCACCGCCGGTTCTGACGTGACGTCTATCGCGGTCGATCCGGCGAGAATGGTCACCATGGCGGCTGTCGAGAACAGAATCAGCGCCAGGTGAGCGGCGAACAACACCCACGCCGCACGAAGCAGTCCGCTCATCCCTCGCCCGTCTCCTTGGCCAGGTCCGCGGGCAGCTCGTTCCGCCACGACCGCCAGGCGACACCCAGCAGCGTTAGGCGCGACGTCGCGACGCGCTGCGAAAACGTGTCGAAATCGGCCCGCTCGATGGCATCCAGGATTCGGGAATAACCTGTCGCGCAGGCGATGGCACATCGCTGCGCGTCGCGCTGCAGCAGCGTGATTCCAGGTAGGGCCTGGCGGTACAGGGCCCGCGCCCGGTCAACCTGAAACCGCATCAGTGCGCGCCACTCGTTCCGGTGGTTGCGCACGGAACCCGAGAGCACCTCGGAGCGGGTAAGCCCGAACTGCGTCAGCTCGCGGTTCGGCAGGTAGCAGCGACCGCGACGTGCATCTTCGCCGACATCGCGGAGGATGTTGGTGAGCTGCATTGCGACGCCGAGGGTTCGCGCACACGTCACGGCCTGCGACCGCCGCGCGCTGATGTCGTCGGCGACGCCGAAGACGGCGCAACACATCGCGCCTACGCTGCCGGCAACCCCCTGGCAATACGCCTCGAGTTCCGGCCACGTCTCGTAGCCGCGATGGTGCAGATCCAGGTTGAGCGCACGAAACAGCTCGTACAGCGTCTCGTCAGGCACCGCGAAGCGATGCCAGGCACGAGCCAGTTCGCGGAGGATCGGGCTTTCGGACCGCTGCTCCAGGCTTTGGAACGCGGACTCCTTGAATCGTTGCAGCGCCAGATCCGGTTGGTCGGCGCCATTCACGTCCACGATGTCGTCGGCGGTGCGGCAGGCCGCGTAGATCGCGAACACGCCACGACGTTTTTCGCGGGGAAGGAGGCGGCTCGCTACCGAAAACGTGCGGGCATTGCGCGCGACGATACGCTGGCAGACATGCGCGTCCCGGAGCGCAGCATCCGAACCCGATGCTTCCAAAAGGATGTCGGCCGACCGCTCGGGTGGCCTAACCGTGCCCTGTATGAATCCCATGATTCAAGACGAAGCTAGCGGTCGGCGTGTGGAGCGGAGACTCGCTGCCTGGCTGACCCTGCTTCCGCGCCAGGCGGGGCGTCCACGGGAGGGACGGGGAGCGCAAGGGGCGTGACCAAGCGGTGACGTTATTGACACGCCCTCAGCCGGTCCACATTATGGCCCCGCTTTATCAGCCCCTTCTGGTGCCAGAAAACCGCCGGAGCGCCCATGGGTCTGGACCACCCATGAGCGCCTTGAAACGGGTTGTCATGAAGCACTTACCGGTACAGCAACTGCTCATACGTACAGCGATCTCAAGGCGTTGTGCTTGACGCGCGCGATCTCGCCTTAAAAGGCGGGGCGTGCGCTTTTTGTTGTCGGTCAGCTGTAACCTCATCCCCGTGGGAGGGACTCATGAGTAGTATCCGTTGGAGGAGCACGTTCCTCGCTGCAACGGCATTCGTCTTCGCATTTGCGACAGACAGCGCCGCCCAAGCGACAGGAACGATCGAAGGAAAGGTTACGGAGCAGAGCTCAGGCCGACCCCTTGCTGGCGCCCAGGTCTTCGTGGCTGGCACCACCGTCGGCAGCGTGACCAACGATCGCGGTGAATACCGCATCACCAGTGCGCCCGCCCGCCAGATCGAACTTCGCGTCCGACTGATCGGCTACAGCCCGATCAACAAGACCGTGGTCGTCACCGCTGGCCAGACGGTCACCCAGAACATCGAGGTCGGCGTCTCGGCGCTGCAGCTCGAACAGGTGGTCGTCACCGGCACCGGTGCCCAGGTCGAAGTGAAGAAGCTGGGGAATACGGTCGCGACGATTCAGCCACCCGCCTTCGCGGCGATCACGACGCCTTCACAGCTGCTGCAGGCGCGTGACGCCGGCGTCTCGATCCTTCCCGCGTCAGGCATCTCGGGTGAAGGCTCGCGTATCCGCATCCGCGGCAACGCGTCGCTTTCGATGTCGAACGAGCCGATCGTGTTCGTCGACGGCGTGCGCGTCAATTCGGGCGGCGGTTTCGGAACGAACGTCGGAACCGGCGGTGGTTCTCCTTCCCGTCTCGACGATATTGATCCGTCGTCCATCGAGCGCATCGAAGTGCTGAAGGGTGCCGCCGCGGCGACGCTGTACGGCACCGAAGCGTCGAACGGCGTGATTCAGATCTTCACCAAGAAAGGCGCGACGGGCACGGCCCGCTGGACGTTCAACGCCGAACAGGCTGCGCTCGACTTCCCCGAAGATCGCATCAAGGACAACTGCGGCTTCGCCCGGTCCGATACGGCCGCCGCGCGACTGGGCGCCTTCTTCGCCCAGAACGTCACAGCCTACAAGCCATTCTGCATCAATGCCTCGGAGGAGATCCTTGGCGTCGGTCGCGGAACCACGTTGAACGGATCGGTCACCGGTGGCACGTCCGGGTACACGTACTTCGCCTCCGGCCGGTTTGCCGATGAAGACGGACCGATGGACGTTGATTGGCTCGGTCCCACGGTGGACAAGATCCGCCGCATCCAGGGTCTGACCAACATGGGCCTCGTGCCCTTCAACTCGCTGAAGCTCGGCATGCGCTTGAGCTATGCTGACGCGCTTCAACAGATCCCACAGAACAACAACAACATTTACGGCGTGACCTCGCTGGCCATGTTCGCCAAGCCCGAACTGGCCAACTGCAACAACTCGTCGGTGGCGAGCCCAGGCCGGTGCACAGGCGCTGGCAACATGTATGGCAACGCGGCGTTCATGACGCTGCGCGAAGCGACACAGACGACGACGGAAAACCGGGCCGGCCGATTTACCGGCGTCTTCGACGCGACGTACACCCCCGCCGAGAACATCTCCACGACAGCGACGTTTGGTGTCGATGCCACGGATGATCGGAGCTTCCTGTTCCGCTACTTCCGGCACGACGTCGACCGTTTCACCGGGAATAACATCACTGGCCAGCGCGCCATCGACTCCCGCACGAATCGTCAATACACAGTGGACGTGAAGCTGAACTGGCGGTCCATGCTGATGGGCCTGCAGTCCGACTTCGTGGCCGGCGTACAGGGCTTCATCGTAAAGGAACAGAGCACCGGTGGCAGCAACACGAACTTCCCGGGCCCGGGCCTCGAAGTCGTCGGCGCCGGCTCCCTGCCCCAGGTGAACGAGGCGTTCGTCCAGACCGTCAATGGCGGATACTTCTTCCAGGACCAGCTTGGATTCCAGGAGTTTGCGTACCTGACGATCGGCGGCCGGTATGACTACGCGTCGGCGTTTGGTGAAGAAGCCGGTGGCGTCTTCTATCCGAAAGTGTCGTTGTCGATCGTCCCGTCGGATCGGAGCTCGTGGAGCAACCCGCTCGGGTTGAACACCCTCCGCGTCCGCGCCGCGCTCGGAAAGTCCGGCCGGCAGCCTAACGCGTTCGCGAAGTTCACGACATTCCAGGCGTTGTCGTCGGAATTGGGCGCCGGTCTCGCGCCGCAGAATCTCGGTAACCCCGCCCTCGCTCCTGAAGTTTCGACAGAGTGGGAAGCCGGCATGGAAATCGGCACCTGGGACAACAAGCTCGGGTTCGACTACACGTACTGGAATCGAACGGTCAAAGATGCGCTGATCGCGAAGCAGTTCCCGCTCTCGGGCGGCTTTACGAACCTGCAGCTCGCGAATGTCGGCCGACTGGAAGCGCATGGCCACGACATCAAGGTCAACGCTTTCCTCGTCCAACGCGCGAACTGGGGTCTGGACGCCTTCATCTCGGGCGCCAAGATCTATCAGACCATCGCCAGTCTCGGTGGCGCTCCGCCACTCAAGGTCGGTGGCAGCTATCCGCGCTATCGCAACTTCCTGAAGGAAGGCTACGCTCCGGGCACGTTGTTCGGTGCAGCCCTGCCAGGCCCCTGCTCGGCACGTCCGTCGGGCGCGAACTACATGTGCCTCAACGCCGGCGATGTGCCGTTTGACTCGAACGGTGACCGCGTTCCGGACACCGAAGCGCAGGCGCTTGCCTATCTCTCGACGCCTCGCACGATGGCCAACCTCGACCCGATCCGGTACGACGAGGACGGCGATGGTGACTTCCTCGATCATTTCCTGGGCAAGCCGTATCCGGATTGGAACGTGACCTTCGGCGGCAACCTCAACGTCGGTCGGGCGTGGCGTTTCAACACGCTGTTCGAGTATCGCGGCGGCAACTTCACGGTCACGAACCTGACCGACGCGTTCCGCACGGCACATCCGACGATCGGCACCAACACGCTGCTCGCGGCGCAGACCGAAGCGATCATCAACAACCCACAGAGCACCGCGGCAGAGCGTCTTGAAGCGGCCAAGGTGTGGTGGACGAAGCTGAAGGCGTTGAGCCCCTACGATGGGCTCAACCAGAATGAAGACGGCTCGTTCCTGCGGCTGCGTGAGATCGGTGTCGCCTACACGGCGCCGACCGGCCTCGCCGCGAAGCTGGGCGCGCGCGACGCGACCTTCTCGCTCACGGGTCGTAACCTGTTCCTCAAGACCAAGTATCAGGGTGTCGACCCCGAGACGAATGCCATCGGTCGCGATACCGGTGGTGGTACGGACGGCAACTACCTGGAGGCGGTCGACGCCTTCGGTTGGCCGCTAGCTCGCCGCATCGCGTTCGCCATCCGCCTCGGCTACTAACAGGGAGCATTCAAACAAATGACTCGAATACTGATTGCTTCCAAGCGGGCCGCCGTGATTTCAGCGGCGGCCCTGATAGCCGGCTGCGGGCTTTTGGATGTCACTAATCCAAACGCCGTGGTCGAAGAAGCGCTGACGAATCCGGGCGCGGCAACCGCGATTGCCAATGGTGCCGGAGCAACCGTTACGCGGGCGCTGACGGCGATCCTCGCACCGTATGGCGCGGTGACCGACGAACTCACGTATGTCGGCTCACGCGACGCCTATGGGTATGCGGACAAGGGCGAAGTGTCCGATCCGTTCAATGAATTCGCGGACGCCGCATTTCCCGAGATGGCCGAAGCGCGGTGGACGGGTTTCACCGCGGTGAACCGGTTGAAACTGTTCAACACTGAGGGGACCCTGGTCGACAAGAACGACCTGGCCAGGGGCCTCCTGTACCAGTCGATCATCTTCACCGCCATTGGTGAAATGTTCGATGATTTCGTGATTGAAGCGAACAAGACGGAAGCCGGCCCGCCAATTGGCGAGGGCAACATGGCGATCGTGTTTGACTCGGCCGTCGCGCAGACAACCGAAGCATTGGCGGTTGCCGGCCTGACGAAGGACAACAAGATTCGCCTGCTGATGATGCGCGCCCGCGCGAAGCATTCGAAGGCGATCTGGGCGAAGCTGAATGGCGCTGGAGGAGCACCTGCTACGACGCCAGTCGCAAGCCCGCTTGTCAGCGATGCTGGTGCAGACGCCGACGCGGCTGCGGCGCTCGCGGAAATCGGCCCGGGAGTGGACTACAAGTTCAAGCTGACGCCCCAAACGCAAACACTCGGCTTCCCGAACGTCGGGAATGACCTGAATAACCGGCTCGAGCTTCGGACCGGCGATTTCCTGGCTGGTGCGCGACCCGCTGATTGCACGAACAACAGCTGCGATGCCTGGGTTGATCCAAACGCGGCTGGTAACGCGATAGACAGCACGACACTGAAGGATCCGGTCACCAACGCTATTGATCCGGTGTTCCGGGCGAACATTCTCGAGTGCTGCATGAAGGGCACGCAGAACGGTCAGGGCGACCTCGTTCCGCTCACGATCGTTTCTGCTCGTGAGATGCTTCTGATTCGCGCCGAACACGCGCTGGCGACGGGCAACACCGCCGGCTTTACGTCGTTCATCAACCTGATTCGTGCGCTGAACTCCGGGTTGACGCCGTACAACGGAACGACACCGGCGCCGCAGGCGATGCTCATTCACACCCGGTTCGTGAACCTGTACAACCAGGGGAAGCGGTTGATGGACATGCACCGGTTCGGCATCAAAGCCCGCAAGTGGGTGCCCGAGGCCGAGGCACATTCGAAGGCCTGCTTCTTCCCGGTCATGAATATCGAGCGGTCGACACATCCGGACGACTTCACAGCGCCGCTTTGCCGGCCATGAGTTGAAGAGTTGATGAGTTGAAGAGTTGATGAGTTGAATGGGGGGCGGGAGTCGAGCAGGACTGACTCCCGCCTCCGCTTTTTCAGTCTCGTCAACTTTCAACTCTTCAACGCGGCAACTGCCCAACCAGGGTCCCCAGTAGGCCGTCCAGACCGACTATCTTTCGGCGGTTAATCACCGTCGCGGGGGTGGCGGAACTGGTAGACGCGCAGGACTTAGGATCCTGTGGCCTGGCCGTGGGGGTTCGAGTCCCCCCTCCCGCACTTTTCGGTCCAGCCATGTCACGCCGCACACAGGAGAAGCACGTGGCGATCAGCACCCAACCCGCCGCAGCAGCGCGCAGTTACCCCAGTGTCAAAACCGACCTACCCGGTCCACGGGCGAAGGCGATCGTCGATCGCGACCGCGCTCATACGTCGCACGCGTACCTGAAGGAGTATCCGCTGGTCATTGCGCGCGGCGAGGGCGTAATGGTCGAGGATGTCGACGGAAACCGCTTTCTCGACTTCATGAGTGGGATCGCGGTCTCGAGTACCGGCTACGGTCATCCGAAGGTCATCTCCGCGGTGCAGGAAGCGGCGGCGAACTTCCTGCATATCTGCGGCTCCGATTTCTATTTCGAGGGCATGGCGGCGCTGTGCGAGCAGCTGGCTCGGCTTGCGCCGGGAAGCACGCCCAAACGAGTCTTCCTCACCAATTCCGGCACCGAGGCAACCGAGGGCGCGATCAAGCTGGCCCGCCACGCGACGCGCCGAACCGCGATCATCGCGTTCAAGGGCGCGTTTCATGGACGCACGACCGGCGCCCTTGCCCTGACTTCGAGCAAGGCGCGGCAACACGCCGGCTTTGGTCCGTTGCTGCCTGACGTGCATCACGTCAGCTATCCGAATCGCTATCGGGCGCCGGCGGGAATGAGCGACGCTGATCTGCTGGCCGAAGCGATCGCCGGCATCGAGGGTGACCTCTTCACCCGCCACCTGGACCCTAACGACGTCGCGGCCTTGTTCGTGGAGCCGATCCAGGGGGAAGGGGGCTATCTCTTCCCGCCCGACGGATTCCTGCGCGCGTTACGCGCGTTATGCGACCGCCACGGCATCCTCCTGGTCTTCGACGAAATCCAGTGTGGCGTTGGCCGAACCGGAAAGATGTGGGCCTGCGAACACGAAGGCGTCGAACCGGACATCCTGTTGAGCGCCAAGGGACTCGGCTCCGGCATGCCGATCGGCGCGTTCATCGCCCGCGAATCGATCGACGACTGGAAAGGTGGTGCGCACGGCTCGACGTTCGGCGGGAATCCGGTCTGCTGCGCCGCGGCACTGGCGACGCTCGACCTGGTCGAAAACGGCCTGATGGCGAACGCGGAGAAACTTGGCGGGCACCTCATCACCGGCGTCCGGAAACTGGCCGAGCACCATGAGGTCATCGGCGACGTGCGCGGGAGAGGACTGATGGTCGGCATGGAGCTGGTGAAGAGCCGAGCCACAAAGGAGTACAATCCGGAGGCGTCGCGGAAGCTGGTCGACACGGCGTTCCAGCATGGCCTGCTCTTGTTAGGCTGCGGGAAGAGTGTGGTGCGTGTCGCGCCGCCGCTGGTAATCGACGAGGTGGATATCGATAGAGGATTGGCGCTGATGGATGAGGTGCTGGATAAGATCTGATAGGATCTGAACAGGAGGGCGCAGAGGATGCAGAGGACTTCACAACAGAAGATATGAAACGGGCGTAATTGACCGTTTGCCCTTTTCTTTTCTCATTTCAGTTGCTGTGGATCTCCTCTGCGACCGCTGCGTCCTCCCTGTTCAGATCCTGAACGACAAAAAAGAGAGGGCCTCGTCTTGCGACGAGGCCCTCAACCGTTAGGTGAC
>DASRPK010000110.1:0-3502 GCA_035646395.1 Gemmatimonadaceae bacterium
CGAAGGTTCCGATCACGATCGGCGGCAACTTCGACGAGAGCAGCTGGGACAGCTATCCGGCGCTGCTGGAGTTCCTGAAGCAGCAGGAATTCGCCGACCGGATCGTCAAGATCAACTTCAAGCCGATCATCAAGGCGCCCGAGCCGACGGCTCCGCAAGGGGTCATCCCGCTCACCGTGGTCGGCGCGAACAACAAGCCGCTCGCCGGAACGTGCATGACCTCGGCCGGCGCGGGCGCCGGGCGGGCGTCGTCCGGCCCCTGCGACTCGTGCCACTTCGTCGACGAGAAGATGTCGTTCCTGCGTGAGGAAACGCGGAATGCCGGCTTCTACACCCTTGACGGCGTGCACATGGGCCCGTGCGAGATTCATCGCCGCCACGCCTACACGATCGGGCCCGAGGGATCGCTCTACGCCTGCCCCGGCTTCACGGGCGAGTCGGCGGAGTCGACGGGGCATATCGACGGGCTCGACGACGAGTGGCGGCGCGCGGCGGCGGAGCGCTTCGACCGATTGAGCGCTCATAAAGATGAATGCGGTGATTGCTCCTTCATTCCCGTGTGTGGAGGAGGCTGTTCGATGGCGGCACACACGGAGCTTGGCGACATGCACTCGCCGTCCTGTCACAAGGGCGCGATGGAGGCCGCAGTCGTCAGCCTGGCGCACCGGACGGCTGCGTCACTTTCCCCAACGGCCTGACGGCCCCTCACAGAAGCGGAGTAGACTCATGAAGATCAAGGTTATCCAGAAAGCGTCGGCTACGCGTAAACCACAGAACTTCTGCCCTTGGGCTATCGACGAGGCACCGAACAAGTAGTTCTCGGCGCGGACCGCCGATCCGACGACACACGACTATTCCGACGCCGCCAGATCGGCTCGCCGATTCTGTGCGGCGTTTTCGTCCTTGCCCTTGTCGCCTCGAATGCATGTCGCCAGTCAAGTCAACAGGCGACTTCCCCTCAGCCAACTGAAGTAGTCGTCGGCGTTCCCGAGGGCAACACCCCAGATCTTGATTTGGGAATTCCACAGTTCTTACGTCTTCTCAGTTTCGAAAGCCTCACGACGATCGGCCGGGACGGTCGGGCGCTGCCTCAATTGGCTGAACGTTGGGAGTGGGAAAAGGAGAACACGCGACTCCGCGTGTTTCTGAGAACGAACGTGTTGCTCCATGACGGCCGGCCGTTTACAGGCGAGACGGCGGCAGCATTCGTTCACGCAGCCGTAACCAATCCGGCCAATGTCGCATCCTTTCCTGCGCTGGCGGATCTGGTCAACGTGTCGGCCGAAGGCAACCAGCTCGTGTTTGACATGGCGCGCCCAGCTGCGACACTTCCCGACGGTTTGACAGTTCCGCTCGATAAGGGCCCCGACCTCGTGGGCACCGGACCGTATCACGTCGTCAGCCAGCAGGATTCCATGGCCGTTCTCGAGGCCTTTGACCGCTATTACAAAGGAAAGCCGACGATCGATCGTGTCGTGGTGAAGGCGTTTGACGCGTTACGACCGACCTGGGCCAGTCTGCTGCGCGGCGAACTCAACGTGGTATACGACGTCCCTGTCGACGCGGTCGAATTCGTCCGAAATGAAGAGATTGAAGTGGTGTCGGTGCCGCGCTGGTACCAGCATCACGTCACCCTTAATCTTCGCGATGGACGTTTCAAATCGCCGCTCGTGCGAAAAGCCCTAAACCTTGCCGTCGACCGGGTCGCCATCGTTCAGAAGGTGTTACATGGAGCAGGCACAGTTTCGGCCGGGCCGATCTATCCGCAGTATTGGGCCTTCGACTCCACCGCGCCAACGTATCCATTCGACCCTGAAGGCGCCAAAGCGCTTCTTGAAACCGCCGGGTACCGGCTTCGCCAGCCGGCTCGACCGTCGGATGGGCCACCCGCCCGCCTCCGGTTCACGTGTCTCGTGCCACAGGACTTCACGACCTGGCAGCGGATCGCACTCGAGGTCCAAAAGGACCTCTTCAACGTCGGTGTCGACATGCAGTTCCGGGTGGTCCCTCTAAAGGAGTTTAATGAACTGGTATTCACCGGCCGGTTCGAAGCCGCGTTCATCAACATGATCAGCGGCCCAACGCCTTCGCGCTCGTACATGTGGTGGCGCTCGGCGCGTAAACTCAAAGGCCTGTACAACGTGTTTGGCTACGACAACGATCAGGCGGAGGAGCAGTTCGAAGTCCTTCTTCGTTCGGCGAACGAGGCAGCGATTCGATCTGCGACCTCGAAGTTGCAGCGGGCCTTCTATGATGATCCGCCAGCCGTGTTCATCGCCTTCGACACTCGAACCAGAGCCATAAGCCGCCGATTCCACTTCCCAACGGATGAGCGCGATCCGATGTGGGCGCTGTGGAGATGGACGCTCGCATCATCGCGCGGTGGCGCGCATTGATGAACAGAATCTCGACACGCTTCGCATTGTTGATGGCGGCGGCCGCAGTCGTGCCGCTGCTCGCATATGGAGCTGTGTCGGTAATGTCTGTGCGCGATGGTGCCCAACAGGCCGTCATTCAGGGCAATCAGGAGGTGGCGCGGCGCGTCGGTGAACAGATCGAGGCGTACGTCACCGGCAGCATCCGCATCATCGGCGCGGTCGCGGCGGACATGGAGCGAACGTCGCTGACCGTGTGGCAACAGGAACTCATCCTGAGGAACTACGCGACCCGATTTGGAGAGTTCGCGTACCTGACGCTTCTTGACGATATCGGGAAAACCATAGCGTCGAGTCGTATCGATTCGGCAGATGCAGAGTTGCCGGGGCCCGGCAGTGTAGAAATCGAGGGGGCGTTGATTTCACCCTTCTCGCGTGACGACGACCTCCTGCCTACCGCGGATGTCGCCATCAGGCTGCCGCCCGGAAGCAACGCAGGATGGCTCGTCGGCCGGCTGCAACTCGAGGAATTGTGGCGGACAGTCGACAGCATCCGGGTTGGCACCGCCGGCTACGCGTTGGTCGTCACCGACGAAGGGCAATTGCTTGCGCATGGCAACCCAAAGTCGAAGTCACTCGTCGCACGGCGCGAGAATCTGAACGACCACCCTGTCGTCGCCGCACTCCGTCACGAAGAAGGACAGCGTTCCGTTGCAGCGGTGCAGTATTGGGATGGGAACGAACGGATGCTCGGAGTCGGCGCCCGCCTACCGATCCTCGGCTGGAGAGTCGTTGTCGAACAGCCGACGCGCGAGGCGTTCGCGATATCCACACGACTGCAGACACAGCTTTTCATTGCCATTACGGTGGCGCTCTTCGCCATGCTGCTTGTCGGCTCACTCTGGGGAAGGCGGTTCATCGAGCCGATTCTCGTCCTCACCCGTGGCACGCGCGAACTCGCGCTGGGCAAGCTCGACACTCGCGTTACTGTCGAAACCAGCGACGAACTCGGGCAGCTCGGCACCGCCTTCAACACGATGGCCGACAGGCTGGTCGAGCTGCAGGAAGACGTGCGCAAGAAGGAGCGGCACGCGATGTTCGGGCGCATCGCGATCGGGCTCGTCCAC
>DASRPK010000111.1:0-3242 GCA_035646395.1 Gemmatimonadaceae bacterium
TCCACCACCGGCATCTCCATCCCCTCGATCTCCACGTCCTGGTACCGGTACTGACCCGTACCCGCCGGGATGAGGTGGCCGATGATGATGTTCTCCTTCAGGCCTAACAAGTCGTCCTTCGCCCCACGAATCGCGGCATCCGTGAGGACCCGCGTGGTCTCCTGGAACGACGCCGCCGAAATGAACGACTGCGTCGTCAGGCTGGCCTTCGTGATGCCTAACAACAACGGCTCGGCGGTCGACGGCTTCTGCTTCTTCTTCTTCGACTTCTCGTTCTCATCGCGGAATTCCTGACGGTCGACATGCTCGCCCTCGAGGAACTGCGTATCCCCCGGGGCAGCGATGCGCACCTTCTGCAGCATCTGCTTCACGATCACGCCAATGTGCTTGTCGTTGATCTTCACGCCCTGCAGGCGGTACACCTCCTGCACTTCGTTGAGCAGATACTCCTGCACCGCGCGCGGTCCCTTGATGCGAAGGATGTCGTGCGGGTTCACCGGACCTTCGGTAAGACGGTCGCCGGCGCGGACGCGATCGCCCTCGTGCACGCGCAAGTGCTTACCGGCCGGGACTTCGTAGACCGGGGCCTCCTGCGTGTCGTCGGCAGTCATCATGCCGTCGATGGTCTTCATAGGCTGCACGAAGATCTCGCGCTTGCCACGCTTGATGTCACCGAACCTCACAATTCCATCGATCTCGGAGATCGTCGCCGGATCCTTCGGACGACGCGCCTCGAACAGCTCGGCCACCCGCGGCAGACCGCCGGTGATGTCGCGCGTCTTGTATGCCTCACGCGAGATCTTGGCGATCGTCTCGCCGGCATGAATCTGCTGCTCGTCATCGATGATGAGCTGCGCGCCCACCGGGATGACGAAGTCGCGGACCTTCTTCTCCTTCCCGCCCTTCTTCTGCCAGATCTCGATGTGCGGGTGCAGGCGCTTCTCACGATCCTCCGTGATCACGCGCTGGCGGAGACCGGTCAACTCGTCCAGCTCCTCGCTGACCGTCTCGTCCTCGACGATATCCACGAACCGGATCTCACCCTCGACGTCCGAGATGATCGGGTTCGTGTACGGGTCCCAGGTGAAGATCGGCTGGTCCCGCTTCACTTCATCGCCGTCATTGACCAGCAGGGTCGCGCCTAACGGCACGGCCAGGCGGGCGCCCACGGCAGCGTTCTTGTCGTTTGATGTCCGGATGCTCAGCTCGCCCTCGTACGACGTGACGATCCGATGCCCATCCGGGTTCATGACCGAAAGCAACCGGTCGCCGAACTCGATGATGCCTGCGACCTTGGTCTTTCGTGTCGTCTGTTCGGCGATACGGGCTGCCGTGCCGCCGATGTGGAACGTACGGAGCGTCAGCTGCGTGCCCGGCTCACCAATTGATTGGGCAGCAATGATGCCGACCGCTTCCCCCAGGTCGACCATACCCATGGTCGCCAGGTTGCGGCCGTAACACATCCGGCACAGGCCACGCTTGGCCTCGCAGGTGAGCACCGAACGGATACGCACCGTTTCGATGCCCGACTCCTCGATGGCCATCGCCGTCTCTTCGCTCATCAACTCGCCGGCTTCGGCGAGAACGATCGGACGGCCGGATTCATCGCGCACGTGCGGATCGCTGACTTCCTCGCCGGCAACCATGCCGACGATACGCTCCGACAACGGCTCGATGATGTCTTCGCCTTCCTTTAACGCACCGATCTCGAGGCCCTGAATTGTCCCGCAATCTTCCTCGGAGATGACGACGTCCTGCGCCACGTCGACGAGACGACGCGTCAGGTACCCGGCGTCGGCCGTCTTGAGTGCCGTATCGGCCAGACCCTTACGAGCACCGTGCGTCGAGATGAAGTACTCGAGCACCGACAGGCCCTGGCGGAAGTTCGACTTGATCGGGCTTTCGATGATTTCGCCGATACCACCAGTGAGCTTCTTCTGCGGCTTGGCCATCAGTCCGCGCATACCGGCCAGCTGACGGATCTGGTCGCGGCTACCACGTGACCCGGAGTCGAACATCATGAAGACCGGGTTGAAGCCGCGGTTCGACTCGCGCATGGTCTTCACCATCGCGTCAGCGACGTCGCTGTTCGCATGGGTCCACGTATCGATCACCTTGTTGTAACGCTCGCCGTTCGTGATGTTGCCGGTCGAATACGCGCGCTGGAAGCGCTCGACGCGCTCCTCGGCTTCCTTCAGGATCGACATCTTGTCGTCCGGAATGCGCAGGTCTTCGATGCCGATCGACACGCCGCCGCGCGTCGCGTGGAAGAAACCGAACTCCTTCAGTCGATCGAGGAAGTCGACGGTCCCCGCCAGTCCAACGGTGCGGTAGCTCTGGAAGACGAGTTCTCCCAGCGCCTTCTTCTTCATGTCGCGGTTCTGGAAGCCCAAAACCTCCGGCACGATCGTGTTGAACAGCACGCGGCCGGCCGTGGTGAGCACCCACTTGCTGTCCCCGTCCTTGCGGACGTAGTAGCGAATGGGCGTGTGGTACGTCACGCGTCCCGCCTGCAGCGCCATCTCGACTTCCGCCGAGGAGGTGTACGAGCGGACGGTGGCGGCGAGCTTCGGATCCTTGCTGTACTTGTCGAAGTCGATCGGCGCCTTGGTCGCGAAATAGCAGCCGAGCACGATGTCCTGTGACGGCTCGGCGACCGGACGACCGTCCGACGGCTTGAGGATGTTGTTGGACGACAGCATGAGCAGCCGGCACTCGAGCTGTGACTCGAACGACAGCGGCACGTGCACGGCCATCTGGTCCCCGTCGAAGTCGGCGTTGAACGCCGCGCAAACGAGCGGGTGAATACGGATGGCCTTGCCCTCGACCAGCACGGGCTCGAACGCCTGGATGCCTAACCGGTGCAGCGTGGGCGCGCGGTTGAGCAGCACCGGGTGGTCACGAATGATCTCTTCGAGAATTTCGTAGACCTCGGGTGACTCGCGCTCGACGATCTTCTTGGCGCGCTTCACCGTTTCGGCGATGCCCTTCTCCACCAGCTTATGGATGATGAACGGCTTGAACAGCTCGAGCGCCATCAGCTTGGGCAACCCGCACTGGTGCAGCTTGAGCTCCGGGCCGACGACGATGACCGAACGGCCCGAGTAGTCGACACGCTTGCCTAACAAGTTCTGGCGGAAGCGGCCCTGCTTGCCCTTGAGCATGTCCGACAGCGACTTCAACGGACGCTTGCCGCGGCCGCGAATCGCCTTGGAGCGACGCCCGTTGTCGAACAGTGCGTC
>DASRPK010000112.1:0-7017 GCA_035646395.1 Gemmatimonadaceae bacterium
CACCAGCAGCATCGAGCACGTCGCACGCCGGCCTGGTCCACAGTTCACGGTACGATTTGACGAGGGGTGTCCACGATGAAGCGTTTCAGCGGGCCTGCGTTGGCAATTCTGTTCGCATTCACCTCCGGATTTGCCGTCGCCTGCTCCGACAGTCCGACGGAAAACGAGAATGATCCGCTCGCCGGTCTGGCGCAGCGGGATGGCAGCGACAGCGTCGGCAATCCGCTGCCGCCTCCGCCGACCAACCCGACGCCTGGTGGATTCCACGGGACGGTATTGGGACCGTCGACCCCGGGATCCGGCGTTGATACGCTCGCGACTGCGCCGCGCATCTCCGGTGTGGTCGTGAAGGCGCACAAGGTGGTCGGCGGCACCCAGGCCGATCCCGAACTCGGGCCAGCGGAACAGACGGTGACAACGGGGGCGGATGGAAAGTTCGCGCTGACGCTGTCGGGTGGGAACTATGTCGTCACGTTCACACCGCCGGCCAACAGCATTTACGGTGGTGTGTGGGTGACCGCGTCGACATCGGCGACAAGTAATGAGTGGCCGTGGTGGGTAATACTCTGGAAAAAATAGCTTCAGCTGCGTGCTGATTGCTGATGGCTGATGCACGGTGCTGCTTGCTGGTGCTTGCGCTACTGCCTGGCACCAGCAGATAGCAGTCTGCAGCGGCAATCAGCAATCAGCACGCAGCGTCTCTAAATTGTGTGGCATGTTACCGGCGGTGCGCTTCGTCGCTATCCTCGGCGCCCTTGGCGCCATCTACTGGGCGATCGGGGCTGCAAAGGAATCCGGCCCGCTGACATCGTCGGTGCAGCCTTGTGCGGCCGCGGCGCTCACTTGGGAACCGACGACGCCGACCCAGGGCGCGCTGTTCCGGGTTCGGCTCCGCGGCATTGGTGCGGCCACTTCGGTAACAGGTTTCGTGGCGGGCGAGCCGCTTCATTTCTCCGCCGACTCGATTCGCGAATCGCTGGCTGCGGCTCCCATCGACGGACCTGATTCACTGAACCTCGTCATCCGCTGTGGAGAGAGCGGTGTGACGGACTCGGTCACTATCCGGATTCCCACGGCCAGCGGCAATTATCCCATCGAGCGACTGCGCGTGGCACCCGCGTTCGGTCGGTCACCTGATTCGGCGACCGCTGCACGAATCGCGCGCGAATCGCAGCGCGCCGTGGAAGTCGCCACGAACGCACACGACACGCCCCGGCTCTGGAGCGAACCGTTCATCGTGCCGCGTGACGCGCGCGTAACGAGTGGATTTGGCGGCGGCCGCGAGTACAACGGGCAGATCACGTCGCGTCACATGGGAACCGACTTTGCCGGCGCAACGGGAGCGCCCGTGCATGCAACCAACCGGGGCGTCGTTCGCATCGTCGACGCGTTTTTCTACGGCGGGAACGTGGTCTACATCGACCATGGCGCGGGACTATCCAGTGCGTACCTCCACCTCTCCGAACAACTCGTCGCCAGCGGCGACACGGTGGAGCGGAACCAGCTCATTGGACGCGTGGGAGCCACGGGACGCGTCACGGGACCTCACCTGCACCTCATCGTCCGGTACGGCTCGGTCACGGTCGACCCGTTGTCGCTCTTCGCCGTCGCCGGAGACTCGTCAGGCAGACGCAAGTAGCGGCCTCGTGCCGATCCCACGCGTTCATCTGTTCGAGCTGGAGGACCAGGCCTGGTTTCCGAACATCATCCGGGACCTGGCCACGGATTACCTGCAGTTCATGGAAACGAAAATGAAGCTGCACCGCGCCATCGTGCCGCTTCTCGCCAACGCACTGCACGAAACGCGATCAACAACCGTCGTGGATGTCTGCGCCGGAGGCGGCGGGCCGGTGGTCTCCCTGCAGGAGGAGATCTCGGCGAGCGGGGTGCCGGTTCATTTCATCCTGACCGACAAGTTTCCAAACCTCGCGGCATTCGAACGGTTGGAGTTGGAGCATCGCGGCATCGAAGGACATCGGCAGCCGGTCGATGCGACCGCAGTTCCTCCTGAACTACAGGGCTTCAGGACGATTTTCAACGCATTTCATCATTTCAAGCCTGACGATGCTCGCGCAGTCCTCCGTTCGGCAGTCGACGCGCGTCAGCCTATTGGCATCTTCGAGATTCCTGAACGCACGATTCCGATCGTGATCACCACGGCCCTGCTGACACCGATCTTCGTACTCCTGGCGACGCCATTCATCCGGCCGTTTCGCTGGTCACGATTGCTATTCACGTATCTGCTCCCACTCGTGCCCCTTACCTGCCTTTGGGACGGCTTCGTCTCGCAGCTGCGTGCCTACACTCCCGAAGAGCTGAACACCCTGGCCACGCGCCTCGGCGACGTCGGATATCAATGGGACGCCGGCAAGGTCAGGCTCCACGCATCACCGGCACACCTCACCTATTTGATAGGCTGGCCGACGCGCGGCGGCTGAACACGACACACCGCGAGGTCCTGTAAGACTCTGTGTCCTCCTGCGGTCTTTTTGGGGTCTTCAGGATTTCGTGTGGGTGGTTCAGTCATCCTTACAAAGGTCAAAACATCTTGATCGCGGAGCGCGCCGAGGCAGCGCGGAGGAACGCGAAGATGTTCCTGAGCATCGACCGTCGAATTTGGGGTGTTGTTCCCCCGTCGTTGTTGTGATCTGTTGCTTTCCTCCGCGCACCTCTGCGTTTCCTTTGCGTCCTCTGCGTTCAAAGGCTGTTGACAGCGCGAATCCTCTCCTTGAACTCGCTCAATTGCCGGACGACCCACTTTTTTCGGGATGCTCGTTACGCGCTGGATTCACCATAACGTTCCGGGGCGAAGCGTCCGGCTAGGTGACCAGTGGCCGCGTCGGGATTGATAGTCGCCACAAGAACGCCTTCCTCACCGTACGGGAGGTACGCGTGACACTTCCCGGCGGGTTCGATGATGCTGGTCGCTGCCTCTGGATATCGCAACGCGTAGTTGACACTCGCGAACCAGATCGCGTTCTCGATGCTCCGCATCATCATTGCCTTCTCGTAATACGGGTTCGCGGATGCCCCCCATTCGGTCAGGCGAGCGCCCTGCGTTTCGTTGCCGGTATGTTGCGGATGAAACACGATCTTCGCACCGCGCGACGCTGCCCAGCGCACGGTTTCGGGATAGCGCCATCCTTCATGGCAGATCGCGATCCCGAACGGGACGCCGTTGACCTCGAAGAGCCGTCTTGAATTGCCCGGCGTGTAGAATTGGTCTTCGCTGGGATCGAGTTGGGTTTTGATCTGTTCTCCCTGAATCGTCCCGTCCGCGTTGATGACGCAAGCCGAGATCCTGCGCGCGGTGCCGGCGACACGTTCGAGTCCGAGGATCACCGCGACCTGAGCGGAACGTGCGATCGCCGAGACCTCGTTTACGGCTCGCTCCTCGACTGTCGGACTCCATGGGATGGGCTCGAAGTCCTGGCCACGGAGGCCGGGCAGGTACGCCTCAGGGACGCATACGATTTCGGCGCCGCGTGACGCGCCATCGGCGACCAGTCGCGCGATGCGCTCAAGGCCGTCCTCGAGCGAGGCTGCGACGCGCGGAGAGGCAAGGCCAATGATCATCGGGCCTGCAACTTACTCCCGATGACGCGATCCGGAGATCAACGAATCTCGAACAGTGTGATGCGGGGAGTTCCGTCGTCGGATTCGGTATCCGCCACAAACCAGCGCCCGGCGATCGAGTAAGCACCAACCGCCGCCGGGAGCGTCACTTCGCCCAGATACGTTCCGTCGCTCGCGAACAGGTCGAAGACCGTTATCCGCTCGTTGCCCCGCATTGTCTTTGCCCAGAGCCGGCCGGTGTCATCGAATCGCAGCCCGTCGATCGTAATGTGCGGCTTCAACTCGTCTGACGGAGGCCGGATCGGAACGGCAGGCCCGGATCCACCGCGCTGCGCTCGTTCGCCGCGCACGCGATCCGCTGCCGCCCTGCGCCGTCGCTCGATGGCCGCGACTTCGTCCGGCGTTCGCTTGACGTGCGGGATGTCACGGGCGATCTCGGTGACCGTCGCTCCCGATGGCGTCAGCAGCACGATCCGGTACTCGTTAGGATCCCTGAGCACCGCGATCTGCCCAGCCGGAGAGACGGCGATCGACGGGATCGTCAGCGTCCCGGCCTGCGCGGCGGTGGATTTCGGCACAGTCCCGATAGCCTTTGCCGAATCGGCGTAGGACCACCGCTGCAGCGTGAAGTTGCCGCGAAAATCGTCGAGCAGAATGACGAGTTCCCCGCTGCGACCGCGCGCGCCGACCGACGATGCGAATCCGTTCAGCGGCGTCGAGCTGGCGAACTTCCCGATGGCGTCGAGCCTCGTTATGCGTCGCTGGGTCATGTCCACGACCTGGATGCCGTGCGGCCCGATGACAACCCTGATGGGGAGCCGGTATTCGCCGGGTCCAGTGCCTGTGCGGCCGGACGTCCAGCGCACCGCACCGGATCGATCGAAAAACCGCAGCCTGGGCGCTTCAGAGCTCAACACCAGCACACTGCCGGAATCCGTCGCGGCGACATCGGTAATGGTCGCGAACTGCGCTGCCGAACCACAGTCGCTGCAGCCGATTTCACCGACCTTCGTGAGCGTGGGGACCTGCGCCGACGCAGTCAGGGAGGCGACCGCAGGAAGGATAAGAATGAATCGCATTGGTCGAGTGGCGTTTGTCGGTTCGACACCAACGGAGCGCAGAGGGATTCAAGCGAACGGTGCCACGACGACTGTAGGTTGATGCGATCGGATGCTCGTTTTGTCCAATGACACGAGCACGGCTACGGTTGTGAACCTTCTTCGCTCAGGGGTATTCGCTTTGTCGAGACGCGCTGTCCTGACGTTCCGCGCCCGGCTCGTCGTGCTCGCTGGAGCCGTGTTGATGGGCACCGGTGTCTCCTGCGGTAATTCCGTAGAGCCCGAGCTGAAGGGCGGCATCAGAGTGCTGTTCATCGGCAACAGCCTCACGTACGTCAACAATCTCCCTGGCACGCTCTCCGCCCTGGCTTTAAGCGTGGGTGATACCATCCAGGTGCGCACGGTGGCGGAACCAAATTTTGCGCTGATCGATCATTACGTGGGCGGGTCGAATGCGCTCGCCGAGATCGCCCGTGGCGGTTGGAACTTCGTCGTGCTTCAGCAGGGTCCGTCGACGACACCGATCAATCGCGACTCGTTGATCCTCACGGCAAAGCTGTTCGAGCCGCGCATCAAGGCGGTTGGTGCGACGCCCGCGCTGTACATGGTGTGGCCTACCATCGACCGCGTCGCGTTTTTCGATGCCGCTCGAATTTCGTACCAGATGGCGGCGACCGAGGTAGACGGCGTGTTCCTCCCGGCTGGCAGGGCCTGGGTCACGGCCTGGGAGTCTGACGCGAACCTCTCGCTCTACGACGCCGACGGGCTGCATCCCTCGCCGCTGGGGACGTATCTCGCGGCCCTCGTGATCTACGAGCGCCTAACGGGCCACGACGCGCGTCACTTGCCGGGAACGGCGGTGGTCGATGGGCGAACACTCGGTGCGCCAGAACCCACGGTGCGCCTGCTCCAGCGCGCCGCCCACGAGACCAACGCGCTGTATCCGCCGTAACGGCCAGCCTTGTAGCCAGCAGGGTGCCTGGGATACATTCGCCGCCGCGGTATCTACATCCACGGCATGAACCTGCGCGGCGGCGTCCTCGGCAACCGGTATACCATCGAACGCGAGATCGGCCGCGGGGGAATGGCCACGGTCTGGCTCGCCCAGGACGCACAACACAACCGCAGGATCGCGATCAAGACTTTGCACCCGGAGCTGGCTGGGGCAATCGGAACCGACCGGTTTCTGCGCGAGATCCGGCTCACCGCGGAGCTGCAGCACCCTGGTGTGGTTCCGATTATCGATTCGGGCACGTTGGACTGGGACGGCATGCGCATTCCATGGTATGCCATGCCGTTCCTCGACGGTGAAAGCCTTCGCGGTCGGCTCAATCGAGAGGTGCAGCTGCCGATCGACGAGGCACTCCGTATTGCCACAGCAGTCGGCAAAGCCCTTGCCGCAGCGCACCAACGCAACATCGTCCATCGCGACATCAAGCCGGAAAACGTCTTTCTTTCGGGTGATCACGTGTACGTGGTGGACTTCGGCGTCGCCAAGGCAATCGCGGCGACGGACGCAGAGCGCCTGACGAGTACCGGTCTTGCGATCGGCACGCCGACATACATGAGCCCTGAGCAGGCCCTGGCCGGCCCGGTGGACGCGCGGAGCGATCAGTACAGCCTGGCGGTCATGCTCTACGAGATGCTGGCTGGGGAACCGCCATTCGCAGGGCCGAATCAGCAGGCAACAATCGCCCGCCGGCTCACTGAGCGGGCGCGCCCGATGTCGACCGTTCGGGCGACGGTCCCGACGGCGGTGGAGCGAGCGACGTTACGAGCGCTGGAACGGACGCCTGCGGACCGGTTTCCCTCGGTCGAGGCGTTTCTCGTCGCGTTGTCGACGACGGCCGACCCCGTCCGCGTCAGGCCGATGTCGCAACGCAGCATGGTTGCTTTGGCGGGCGCTGTCCTGCTGGCGGCCGCCGCCGGTATGTGGATAACGACTCGCGGCCCGTCCGTGGACCCGGAAGTGCTAACGCTTTACGATCGAGCGGCAGCCGCTTATGACTCGAGAACGCCGAGCGGCGCGGTCGAAGCGGCGAAAGTTCTCGGTGACGTCATTGGACGCGACTCGAGCTTTGCGCCGGCATGGAACACGTTGGCGAAGACGTATGTGCGGGCATACCAACGCGGTTTCCGTCTGCCAGATGTGCCCAGAGATCAGTTATTGCGCAAGGCACTCACGGCCGTCAATCGAGCGCTTTCGCTGAACGATCAGGACGCAGATGCGTGGACCACGCATGGCATGGTCACGCATCAGATCGATCCGATCAACCTCGCTCCCGCATTGCGCTCAGTGCGTCGCTCACTCGCCCTCGATTCCACAAAGGCAGCGACGTGGCATCAACTGGCAATCCTGACAGCGGACAGTGGAGACGTGGCC
>DASRPK010000113.1:0-7898 GCA_035646395.1 Gemmatimonadaceae bacterium
GCAGGAACGCACCAGCCTCCAGGTCACCAACGACGGAGACGGCACGAATCTCGGCCTGGACGTCGTTCTGTCGCGGAACTTTGAGAATGGCTGGTTCGGGAATGTCGTCTACGCCTACAACGATGCCCGGATCAACGACAAAGACGGCTTCGGGGAATATGACGCCGACTTCAACCGTGAGCACTTCTTCTCCATCGGCGGCAGCTGGGAAATCACCGAACGCTGGAAATTAGGTGCGCGCTGGAAATGGGCGACCGGGCGACCCACGGACGACTTCATCATCAATAGTGACGTGCTGGGAGCAGGACAGCCGCTGCGCTACTCGAAGGAGCTGACGCAGCAAAACGCGCTTCGGCTTGATGACTCTCACTCGCTCAATATCCGGGTGGATTACCGGCTTCCTCTCGGGCCGGTGGACCTTGTCGCGTTCCTGGACGTGATCAACGTCTATGGCGGCCCGGACGGGGGCTCGCAGGAATTCGACCCCCGGCGGGGCGTAATTGTCGAAGACGAAGGAGAAGCATTGCCCATCATCGGCCTGATATTCGAGCGCTCCTGGTGAAATCTGCGTGCAAGACTCGCGCCCGACGTCCCCCCGCTTTTCAGTAGCGGTCAGGTTTCGAGTCGAACCTCGGCTCCCCTGGGTCTATTTAGGATCAATCTTGCGGCGGCCGATGCAGGATCGAGGCTGGTCAATGCCGGCCGGGTCGCGGTGCAATGAATCGAGTATCCTTTCTGCCAGTCTTGCAAGGGGCGCCACTGATGAAGAAGATTATTGCGCTGGCGGCTGCGATGACAGCCATATTCTCTGCTGCGGCAGCGGCGCAATCTGCCGCACACCAGGTGAAAGCGCGAGAAATATACGCGCGTGTCATTTCATTCCGGACGGCGGCCGGCCAGAAGCAGACGCAGCCGATGGTTGCCTACCTGGTCCAGGTACTGAAGGCAGGCGGCGTACCGGAAGCAGACATAGCGACGCTGGACGAAGCCGGCGAGCGTGCGCTCCTCGTGCGGTTGCCCGGACGAAGAGAAGGGCGGCCCATCCTGTTCTCAGCGCACATGGATGTCGTCGATGCGCGCCGCGAGGAGTGGGAGCGCAGTCCCTTCGAGCTGATTGAGGAGGGCGGCAATTTCTTCGGGCGCGGCACCATGGATAACAAGGCAGGCGTCGTCGCACTCGTGTCGACGATCCTTCGCTTCAAGGCCGAGAAAATGCAGCCCGCGCGTGACCTCGTGTTCGCATTCGTCGGCGACGAAGAGACGGGCATGGAAACGACCCGCCAGATCGCGGCGCACCCGTGGGTCAGGGATTCCGAGTTCGCCATCAACACGGATGCCGGCGGCGGAATCCTGGATGAGACCTCCGGCAAGCCGCTCATCTATCTCGTGCAGGGGGCCGAGAAGACGTTCGCGACCTTCGACGTCATCGTCACCAATCCGGGTGGGCACAGCTCGCGTCCCCGCAGTGACAACGCAATCTACCAGCTCGCTCATGCGCTCCAGAAGGTCGAGGCGTATCGCTTTCCGGTGATGGCCAACGATCTTACTCGTGCCTATCTCGGTGCAGTCGGCAAGGCGCAGTCGGGGCCGCTGGGCGAGGCATTGCGGAACTTTGCTGCCGACCCGACCGATGCATCCGCCGCCGATATGCTGGCGAGGTCGCCGGAGTTCGCCGGCACGACGCGCACCACCTGCGTTGCCACGATGCTAAGCGCCGGTCACGCAGAGAACGCATTGCCGCAAACAGCCAAGGCTGCCGTCAACTGCCGCATTTTCCCGGACGTCGCCGTTGAGGCAGTGCGCGATGCACTTGTTGCGGCGATCGCCGACCCTGAAGTGAAGGTCACGGTTCGCGGGAAGCCCGAAGCCAGTCCGGTCTCGGAATTGAGACCGGATCTTATGGCCTCGATCACGAAGGCAGTGCATGCAGACTATCCCGGCTTGATGGTCGTTCCATACCTGGAATCCGGCGGCACGGACGGCAAGATCTATCGCGCGGCGGGCATTCCGACGTTTGCGAGCTCCGGCTTGTTCGCCAAGCCCAGCGAGATGTTGGCGCACGGGCTCAACGAAAGATTGCCGGTCGAATCGTTCTATCGCGGCCTGGATCACATCCATCGCCTGGCAATCGAGCTGGGCGGAGCGCCGCCGATCCGGTGAACTCAGTCTATTGGCGACTCCTGGTAATGCGTTGACATCCAGTCTCCATCCTTCTTGACGTAGATTGACGTCATAGTTGCTCTCCCCATGCTGAACGCCGGGATGGCAATTCAGATAACCGCATAGTCTTAGCCCGCAGCTTTTGGTTTGCAACCTGCCCTAAGGGGATCACCATGCCGCTCTTTGCGCCTCGCCTTCGTTCGCTTGTTGGGTTGCTGTGCATCGTCGCAGCTTGTGCGCCTGCTTCAGCGAACCCGCAACTCGCGTCAATTCCCGGCGCCCGAGTGAACATGGAGGTTCTCGAGCCTTTCAGTGTGCAATCGAAGGAGTTTTCCTATCCCCACCAGGTGACGGTCGCGTTGCCAGCAAGCTATTCAGTTCAGCCGGCGAGGAAGTACCCAGTGTTGTGGGTTCCGGATGCCCCGTTGGTCCTGCGAGCGATCGTGGGAATTCTCGATGTGCTGGTGCTTGGCAATCTAGCGCCGGAGATGATCGTGGTCGGTGTAGGCAGCCCGCCAGAAGAAGGTCTGACGGGTGTCGGCCGGCGTGTCATGGATTTCTCGCCACCGGGCCAAGGGTATGCACCACCGGGGTTCGCGGGCGAGCGATGGTCAGCGCTGGCTCCATTGCCCGAGTTTCCACATAAGGCCAAAGAGTTTTTGAGTCTGCTCGTCGACGAGCTTCGCCCGCGCCTTGCCGACGAGTACCGGTTTTCCAGTGAGCATGCACTCATCGGTCACTCCGCTGGTGGCATGTTTGCGGCCTATAGCTTGTTCACGCGACCGGATGCGTTCCAGAAGATGATCATCGGCAGCCCGTATCTCGACGGCGTTGCTGGCGCGGTATTCAAGGCCGAGTCCGAATACGCCGAGTCGCACGATGATCTCGATGTGGATGTATTCCTTGCTGCCGGCGAATTGGAGGCGGAAGAATACTTTGTCGCCATCTCAGGCAATCTGGAATCGACCGCGCGCCTATCGCGCGCGCTTACGGCGCGCCACTATCCTTCGCTGCTGCTCAGCACACGATTCTTTGCGGCCAAGAACCACTATACGGTCCTGCCAGACGTGATCGTCAGCGGCATTAGCTACCTCTGGCGTGACGAGATCGCCAAGCTGCCGTCGTCCTGGCCAACACGAGAAAAAGGATCAAATTGAGTGTTTGCCGATTGCGTTCGCGCGGCCAGGGTGTTGGGTGCGTTTCTTGACTTTCCCTGCTATTGGGGCATTGTAAACAGATAGCGGCGGCTACGGTCGTTAGCGTCGCGCACCCGCGGGAGGGAAAATTGGTGATCCAGAGAAATATCCTGCTCCTGTACCTGTTCTGCGGTCTTGTTGTAGCCGCGTGCACGCCGACCGCTCGGCCGAGCCAGTCGACCCACGTCGCTACTGCCGCCACGGCGGCGGAAACCGCAGCCGCAGCTGAATCACAGCCCGCGGACCCGTCGCAAGAGCTGGTCTGCAGGAGCGAAACGGTTACCGGGACACGCTTCAAGCGACGCTACTGTGCGACGCAGGCTGAGCGGGATAAGAGGCAGCAGGACGATCGCGAATCCGGCGACAGAATGCAGCGCAAAGGGGCTCAGGTGTCTGTTCCTCCGACATGATTGATTCCCATGTAATTTCCCCGCTCTGCAGTATCACTTTGGGGTCTGACTAGTTCATTGACTATATTGGCGCTGAGACCCGAACGCTAACCCGTCGCCGCGCCTGCCGGCAGCGGTGTTGCCAGCTTCCGCTCCACCGCTTCGTCGATGATCTTTCTCAGCTCGCCCTCGACCCGCGCGGAAGCTTTCTCGATCAGGCGGCCTTGGGCTTCCATTTGTTCGCCGATCGCTTCCATCGGCTTGCCGGCGAGCTCCATCTCGCGTGAGAGCGCCTCCATGGGCGCCTGCCGTGCCTCGAGGCGCTCGGATTCCTCGTCCATGACGGCGGCCTGCTCGTCCATCTGCCGGGCGAGTTCGTCCTGCTTTTCTCCGAGTTCGTCCATCTGCCGGGCGAGCTGCGCCTGCAATGTCTCGTCATCGGTCGCCCGCAGCCGGGATGCGAGCTCGCGCTGCTGACGGCCAAGCACGCCCTGCTGCCGTCCCAAATCGTCCATCCTGCGCTGCGCGGCGATGACACGCGGCGTGGTCTCGAAGTCCTCAGACAGCGCGTCCATGCGCTCTTCGAGCACCTCCATCTTCCGGCTATGGGGTTCCATCTGCGCCTCCAGCGCGTCCATGTGCTTATCGAGTCCCTCGGTCTCGCGCGTGGCCGCGCGGGCGCGGGCGAGCAACGCCGGATCGGTGACGATGTAGGCCTGGTTGCCGCGGCGGAACCACAGATAGTCGCCGTTGACGCTCTTGTGGGCAGCATTGATCTCATCGATGTCATCGATCGAGCCCCACATGTGCATCTCGTCGCCGGTGCCGCGCACGAGAGCGAAGCTTTCGCCGTGCTTCCTGTCGTCCAGGTACAGCGTGCCGTGCGTCGTAGTGCTCGGTCCGCCATCGCCGACCTGCGCCCAGGTGTAGGTGGCGATACCGGCGGCAACCACGCCCAGCAGCGGGAATAGGAGGCGCGCGCCCACGCGGACGTGGCGGGTGGGATGGAGGAGCCGCTGGATACGGGACACGAGCTGATTGCCATTGGCGGCTTGCGCCATGTGGACCGCGAGTCCGGGCGCGGCGCACTGGAGATCGGACAGTTCGGACAGCGCGAGCGCAAGCCGGCGCGGGGCGCACGCCACTTCGGTAGCGAGGTGGTCGGCGATTTGCTCGCGCTCGACGCGAATGCGGTGCGACAGCCACCACACGACCGGGTGGTAGAACAGCACGGCCTCGATCGCGTTCTGCAGCAGGTTGACGAGATAGTCGTGGCGGCGGATATGGGCGAGCTCGTGCGCGAGCAGCGCTTCGATCAGGTCCGCGGGCATGCGCGTGAGCAGGCCCGCGGGCAATAGCACCACCGGGCGTAACCAACCCGCCGACACCGGCGACTCGAGGTTGTCAACCAGCCGCAACGCGACGCCACGCCGCGGCAGGAAGTGCACGGCCATCGCATCCAGGCGCGCCTGCCAGGCCAATTGCGCGGGACCTTGCGGCACGTTACGCATTCGGCGAACCCACGCCAGGCCCAGTGCCATGCGCAGCGACAACAGGCAGGTGCCAGCCGCCCAGGTCGCGACGATCGCAGGCAGGTAGGCGTGCAGCTGCGCCGTAGTGGGCGCGAGCACCGACAGTGCGCCCCCAACAGGGGTACCCGTGTCGGGGCTCGACGTGGCGAACACGTTGTCGAAATCGGTCCCCAGGATGTCCGGCGCGAGCACGAGAAGCATCGTCACGATCGGCGTCAGCACGCAGAGCAGCAAGGCCAGGCAGGCGACGGCGTACCGAGCCTGAGGCCGTGAACTGCGTAATGCGTCGAGCACGAGCGCGGCGAGCAAGCCGATCAGCGCGCCCTGCCAGATGAAATGCAGCAATGCCTGGCCGAGCAGGGGCACGAGGCTTGCGAGCAGGTCAGCCATTGCGACTCTCCTTGAGGTAGCGCTTGATCTCATCGCGCTCCTTGTCGGTGACGTGTCCATCGAGGGCGGCGAGCACCAGCGCCTTCCCCGAACCGGCAAAAACCTTCGCGATCAGCTCGCCAAGCAGATTGGTTTGCAGCGCACCCTGCGCGTGGGCTGCGGCGTACACGTGCGACCGCTCGCGTTCGTCGCGGACCAGCAGGCCCTTGCCGTGCATCACTTGCATCAGGCGCAAGGCGGTCGCGTAGGTGAGTTCCGGGCGCTCGCGCACGCGTACGGCGTGGACGTCCTTAACCGTAGACGGACCAAGGCGCCAAATGACCCGAAGCAAGTCGAGCTCGGCGGGGGTGGGTTTCGGGGGCTTGGCTGGCTGGCGGGGCATGGCGCACCTGACATCGGGGATGGCCACACCTTAAACGATCTAGAACTGCTTGTCTAGATCATTTGGTCTAGGCCATGACCCGGGCAATCAGGCAAAAATTACGGCGCGCCCAGGCGCATCCACAGATGCGTGTACGACAACGCTGACCACATAATTCGGCAACTAGACTTAATGTGTCGTCGAGACGAAACACACATCACAGAATGACCTGAATCACTCGCTGCAGCGATCGGGCCGTCCATAATATCCCCAAACATTAAGGGGGATCCAAGATGCAAATCCTGCAACTTGGCGAAACGCTGACATGCCGGCAGCATCGCTCGGTTCTTCTCGTGGCAGCCACGCTCGCCGCTTTTGCGAGTACCAGCGCAATGGCGGCAGGCCCGCCTTGCGAACCCGAGGCGAAGATCGCTCCGGCCAATCAGATCGTGAATGAAAATGATCTGGTGACGATGAATGGGACACCGTCGAAAGACGAGACGTCCTATTCCTGGCTCCAGACCGCGGGCCCCAGCGTGACGCTGAGCAGTAGTACGGCAGCGATGCCGATGTTCACCGCTCCTGCCGTCGGGCCTCCGGGCGCGACATTGAAGTTCACGCTGCGCGTCACCGGTTGCAGCCCAGCGATTACGTCGCCCGCCGAGGAAACGACGGTGACAGTCCTCGACGTCGCGGATCCCAACCAGCCGCCCGTGGCCGCGGCGACGGCATCGCCCGCGTCCATCTACACGGGGTATGCCGTCACGTTGGACGGCAGCGGTTCGAGCGATCCAGACGGCACCACGTTGGCCTACTCGTGGACGCAGATAGAAGGTACTGCCGTGGTGTTGAGCAATGCCAACACCGCGATGGCGACGTTTACGGCACCATTCGCCCCGTACCCGGATGGCATGTCGCTCAAGTTCAGACTGACCGTTTCCGACGGCACGCTTCAATCCTCGACAGAGCAGATCGTCAACGTGCTGTGGCTGAACGCCGCGCCGGAAGCCCAGGTGTCGTGTCCCGCGTCGGTGGATGAGGGCGGCCAGTTCACACTCGACGGTACTGCCTCCAACGATGCAGACGATGGTATTGAATCGTATTTATGGAGCCAGACGCTGGGCGGTCCGGTGGCCGTCTTGCCGCCAGACATGACGACGGAGTCGATCACTGCGACGGCGCCGCTACTGGGCTCGCCGCTGGATACGATGTTGTTCAAGCTCGAGGTGACCGACTTTGGCGGGCTGATGGATGACGATGCGTGCGAAGTCAAGGTCAACGACATCACCCCGCCGGAGGCCGACCCGACGCAATCGCCTCTTTCTAACGCACTCGGTTGGAACAAGAGCGATGTCACGGTGACCTGGGACTGGTTCGATGCCGGTGTGGGTATCGACGAGGTAAATTGTCCGAAGTCCACCACCTCGTCCGGCGAAGGCGATCCGCTCGTTCTCGAGGAGACGTGCAGCGACCTATCCGGCAATGAACGCACGGAAAGCTGGAGTGTGAAGGTCGATCAGACCAAGCCGTCCATTTCCGCTGCGGTAACCTCGTCACCGAACGCCCATGATTGGTACCGGACGAATGTGATCGTGCATTTCGCCTGCACGGACGGGCTGTCCGGTATCGTCGACGGCGACTGCCCCGGGAATGAGGTGCTGAACACCGAAGGCGCTGCTGTTTCGTCCACCGTGCAGACCGTGTCGGACAAGGCTGGAAACGTCAGCGATCCAAGCAACTTGGTGACGGTCAGCATCGATAAGACTCAGCCGACCATTTCCGCTGTGGCGACTTTGTCACCGAACGGTAATGGCTGGTACAACGATAACGTGACGGTCCATTTCGCCTGCGCGGATAGCCTGTCCGGTAT
>DASRPK010000114.1:0-56360 GCA_035646395.1 Gemmatimonadaceae bacterium
GGAGGGTGGTGGGTGAGTCTGCGACTTCGCCCAATGGGATCCGCACCAGGTGAATCGAATCGGGCCACATCGAACGAACGGCACGCGTCGCGTTGTCGAACGACGTTCGTAAAAACGGCGAGACGACGACAATGCGCACCGTGTCGTACTGCATCCCGAGACGATGCGCCTCGCGAATGGCAGCCAGCAGACCCGTTGTCAGCGATGCTTCACTCGCACTCTGGGCGGCGGACAGCGCCGCCGCTTCAGCGGTGAGGACCTGCGCCGACGTATCGAATACGACAAACGTGGTGCGTTCGCCGCCCTGAACGACGCGCACGCTATCGCGTCGCGCCAACGAGTCGCCTGAGCCACCGGCCAGCGCGATAACAGTCGCCGATCCGGTCGGCCGCGCTTCAAAGATCGGTCGCGCCATGGCCAGCCCGCCCGTCATCACGATCGCGACGCGAAGTGCAAGCAACGCCAGATCGGCCAGCCGCACCGTGCGCGCCGCGCGGCGCGCCGGTTCGTCAGGCACAAAACGGGCGGTCGGCAGCACAACAGTACGCGGCAGCCGCCAGGCGATGAGATGAATCGCCACGACGGCCAGCGACGCGAGCGCGGCGAGGCCGATCCAACCCGGCGCCGCGAAGTTCATCTCGCCTCGACCACGAGACCGCCTGACGACGCGCCGATCACGCGACGAACCGCCATCGCCGGATCCTCCGACGTGGTCACCATGATCCATGTCGCTCCGGCGTGGCGCCACGAGACCGCGGTCCTCTCGCGCCAGTCGGCAAAGTTGGCCGCATACCGGACCCGCATGACTTCATCCAGCGGTCTCACGATCGATGGATTTTCGGGGTCGATCGCGCGAATCGCCTGACGAGACGGCTCCAATTCTTCCTGCGCGACGATATGGACGCCGAGCACGTCGCAGTTCGCCGCCAGCAGGGCTCCAGCCGACGTGCGCGCCGACTGCTCGTCACCGAGAAAGTCGCTGATCACCACAATACGACTACCAGGACGGGCATCGGCCAGCAGCGTCGCGAGTGATGTATTGCCCGACGGTTGGATCGCGTTCAACGTCGTCGCGAGTTCACTCAATGTACCGCGACGCGACCGGGCTGGCTTCCGCGGTGGTGCCGCTGGATGTGCAACCAGCAGCCCAACCGGATCCCCTGCCCCCAGTGCGACCGACGCCAGTCCGAGAGCGACATCGACGGCCAGTCGCCACTTGCCCTTTGTCTCTTCGGGGAACGCCATGGACGCTGAAGCGTCGACGACAAACCACGTTGCCAGGAGTGACCGATCTTCCGCCAGCCGGATGTACGCGCGATCGCTCCGGGCGAGCAGCTTCCAGTCCAGTTGCCGAGGATCGTCGCCCTGACGGTACAACCGGTATTCGGAAAGCTCCGGCGCCGTTCCCCGCAAGCGCGAGCGATGCGTTCCGGGCAATGCGCCTAACGCACGCCGGCGCGTTGGCCAGCTCAGGCCTCGCAGTGAATCAAAAAGGCTCATTGCAGAAGGGAGCAATGGGGTCTCACCCCCATTGATCTAAACTCCTATTCCGCTCTTTGGCTCCGCAACCGAACCCAGCACATCCTCCACGATCCGTTCCGAGCCCACGCCCTCCCCCTCGGCCGCAAAATTCGGCAGTACCCGGTGACGGAGCACTGGCGCGGCGACACGCCGGATGTCTTCCGGCGCTACGTGCAGACGTCCGGCGAGCAAGGCATTCGCTTTTGCACCGAGAATCAGGGCCTGACCAGCTCGCGGGCCCGCGCCCCAGCGCACGTAGCGCTTCACCAGCGGCGTGGCGGTGGCATCATCAGGGCGCGTGGCGCGCGCCAGCGAGGCGGCGTAACGGAGCGCAGGTTCGGCACAGGCGACGTCTCGCGTCAGGCGCTGCAGTGCGAGTGCCTGACGCGCGTCGAGGACCGCGTCCAGCGCCACGGCCTGGTTGCCTGTCGTGGATCGCAGGATTTCCACTTCATCCTGCTCCTTCGGATAGCCAAGCCGGATGTCGAAGAGAAACCGGTCGAGCTGCGCCTCGGGCAGAGGATATGTGCCTTCCTGTTCGATCGGATTCTGTGTCGCGAGCACGAAAAACGGTTCCGGCAGCGTCATGGTCTCACCGGCAGCGGTGACCCGATGCTCCTGCATCGCTTCGAGCAACGCCGCCTGCGTTCGTGGCGGGGCACGATTGATCTCGTCAGCGAGCACGATGTTGGCAAAGATCGGCCCGCGCACAAAACGGAAGCTGCGACCACCAGTCGCGGTATCTTCTTCCAGGATTTCCGTGCCGGTGATGTCACTCGGCACCAGGTCGGGGGTGAACTGAATCCTTCGAAAGTCGAGATGAAACGCTTCAGCGACCGATCGGATCATCAACGTCTTCGCGAGTCCGGGCACGCCGACGAGAAGTGCGTGACCGCCGGCCAACATGGCGATCAGGATTTCATCGAGTGCGTTACGCTGTCCGACGATCCGCTTGCCGACTTCGGAACGCAGTCTGACGGCCGCTGCTACGAGCGCGTCGCGGTCAACGTGCTGGTCAGACACGTGCCCCTTCCCCAGCGATTGTGTCGCGGTCAGCGGACAGGCCGGCGACGCCGGGACGTAACGAGAAGCGTGGACCCGTTGAGCACGCCGGCGGCCGACAGGGACGCAGTCTCATCGAGCACTTCGAATCCGCGAAGCTTTGTGACGTATTCCGCCGGATCGGCGCCGGGCATGAGCGTCTCGAGCGCGCGTAGTTTCAGCGTCAGCACGGATGTGTCGGGCGGGGCATCGACACGAACGGTATCCCACACCTCAGGCACCTGCACGCGCACGGTGATGACGGGTGCACCCGAAGTGCCGAGCCGAATGGTCTCGGGACGGGAGCGAAGCTGCGCGACGAAGGGTGTGGTAGTGCTCACGCAGAGGCCTGCAGTGGGGGAAGCGTTGCGAAAAAGCGCGCAATCTGCGCATCGAAGAGGTACGAGGAACCGGTGACAAGCGTGCTGCCGTCCGGTGCGGCCGTGGCGGCGATGACGAGTTCTTCACCGCCCTGGCCTCGCATCGACACGTGCGTCGGCCCTTCCTGCTCGATGAACGCCGCGTAAAGGGTGTTCCGCCGGGAAAAGAACTCTCGTGCCGAATCCAGGACGCTCGACGGCGCGAGTGAGGTCCGGTGTTCGAGGAGCGTCCTGCGTTGGGTAGTCATGAGCTCTGGTCGTTAGGTGGTGGTGATTGGCGGCGCATTGCCTGCCTGCTCCACCGGCAGGTCGATGGTGAACGTCGAGCCCGAACCGGGTGTGGAGTCGACGTCGATGTCTCCGCCCATGATTTTCGCCAGCTGCCGCGCCAGCGTCAGGCCGAGTCCCGACCCTCCGTAGCGTCGCGTATCCGAGCCGTCCGCCTGACGAAACTCATCGAATATGATCCGGCGCGCCTCGACCGGGATCCCTACCCCGGTGTCTGACACCCGGAAGAAGATCCGGTTTCCATGGATTTCTGCGCCCGCGGTGACAGTCCCCGATGTAGTGAACTTGTACGCGTTGCTGACGACGGTGCCGAGCAGCCGCGTCAGCTTCCGACGGTCACCACGAATTGGCAGCGGTGCAGCCGTGAGTACCTGCGCATCAACTTCCGGCTGCCGGCCATCCGTTGTGTCGATCACGTGCCGGAGGAGCGAAACAGCATCGAGCTCCTCGACCAGGAGTTCCGAAGTGCCGCGTTTCAGCACGGTCAGCTCGAGCAGATCATCGATCAACTCGAGCAACCGCTCGCTCGAATGTCTGACCTTCTCGAGATCGGCGCGCTGTGCCCTGGTCAGCGGACCGGAGAGCTCTTCCTGGAGCAACGACACATATCCCATCACCGCGGTCAGCGGCGTTCGCAGCTCATGGGAGATGTTGGCGAGGAATTCGTCCTTGATCTTTCGCGCCTCGAGTACCGCCGCATACTGCCGCTCGAGTTCTTCGTTGGCTTCCCTGAGCGCCACATTTGCGCGCCGCATTTCATCGGTGAGCGCCGACTTCTCGGCGGTCGCCGCCATCTGGTCGGCGACGATGCGCAGCAGGCTGCGCGCCTCCGTGCTTCGGGCGCCGGGCTCGGCGTAGTAGAACGTGACGGTGCCGAGCAGCTTGTTCCCCGCTTGCAGCGGCAGCGCCACGAGTGACCTGAACCCCAGTTCCTGCGCGACCTCTCGCCAGTCGTCGAGATCCGCGTCACCGGAGATGTCGGGGACTTCGATAACGCGGCGTTCGGCTGCCGCTTCGCCACTCGGTCCGAATCCGAGCCGCACGCGCATCTGGCCGAGCCAGGGGCGGTATCGCTCGGGCCAGTTGCAGGATGCGGCCAGTCGCATCAGCTCCGAATTGCCGTCGACCAGGTAAATCGAGGCAAAGGTGGCGCCGACAAGTGGACTCACGCGTTCCAGAGCAAACTGGAAAACCTCTTCCGGTCGATCGGCATGGAGAAACGCGTGTGCGATCTCACGAACAGCCATCAACTCACGGATCGCTGAATCCGGTTGCTCGCCCTGGGGCTTGAACCGCGCGTGCGTGAGGATTTTGGTCGATTTCGGCACGCTGGAAGGTAGATGGGAGATGGGAGACGTGAGAAGTGAGATTTTACCCCTTCTTTGGGTTGGAAGCGCGTACCTCGACCTGGTAGACCAATGCATGTGCGGGCGTCTGCAGGATTCCAGCCACAACCTCCGCCACATCCGCTGGTGTGAGCATCCAGCTCTGGTCCTTGCTGTCCCCCACGATCATGTCGGTGGCGACGGATCCAGGCATCACGACGGATACCTTCACGCCCGCTTCACGCACCTCCAGCATCAGCGATTCGCTGAACCCGAGCACTGCATGTTTGGTGGCGACGTAACCAGTGCCGTTGGGAAAGGCACTGCGGCCGGCGATCGACGCGATGCTGATGATGTGGCCATGCCCGCGCTCGACCATGCGCGGCAGGAGAGCGCGCGTGAGATGAAAGATCGCGTTCAGGTTGACGTCCACCATCTCCTGCCACTCGTCAGGCGCCATCCGCAGCAAGGGCTTCTTGGTGATGACGCCGGCGTTGTTGACCAGCACATCGGCGTCAACGCCGGCCATGGCTCGTTCAATCGCCGCCCGATCGGTGAGGTCGATGGGGTTTACCGAGCACTCCCCGCCGGCTGCGGTGATCTCACGTGCCAGGGAATCCAGCTTTTTTGTATCGCGCGCGATCGCGACAATGGCATGCGTCTGCGCCAGTCGCGTTGCAATGGCGCGACCGATTCCGCGCGATGCGCCAGTGACGACCGCCGTCGGTCTACGCGCCACCAGCGACCGCGATCCGGTTGAAGATGCGCCAGGTCAGCTTCACCGCAAACGCGAGGGAAGCAACGGAGACCCGTTCGTCATGTCCATGCATGCGGCCTTCGTCCCCCTCGCTGAGCGGGAACGGAAGGATCCCGTACGCTTTCACGCCGGCGATGCGCAACGGTGCACTGTCCGTCGCGCCGGTACTCAGGAATGGCACGGTCGGGACACCGGGGGCCAGTTCGGCGATGGCGTCGCGGATCGCCGCGAACATTGGTGTTTCGTGTGGTGACGCCGGACCTTCCTCGCCCCGGCTCTCGACGGTCACCGTCACGTTGTCGTCGGCAATTGCAGCGCGGAGACGGGCGACCAGGTCGTCCAGCGACTGGCCCGGCAACAATCGCACGTTGAGCGTCGCACAGGCTTCGGCGGGAATCACGTTAGGCCGGACGCCCGCCGAGAGCATGGTCGGAGAGATGCCGTTCCGGATCATCGCGTCGAAGGGCGGATTTTCGGAAACGATGTGGGCCCCAGCCTGGACTCGTTTTGGATCCCCGGAGGTCAGGTCGGCCATCGCCGACTGGACGCGTGGCTCCTTCCAGTGACCGGAGAGTCCAGCGAAGAACTGGCGGCTGGTCTCGGTGACGTCCACAGGCTCGCGGTGAGCGGCAGTGGCGGCTACCGCGCGCGCCAGCCGGACGACAGCATTGTCGGGAATGGGAATCGAGGCGTGACCCGGACTGCCTGACGCGGTCAGTCGAAGTACGTTGGCAACCTTTTCGCCGCACTGGACGGCCGCATACGCCAGCTTTCCATTCATTTCCCGGAGCCGGCCTCCCTCGTTGAGCGCGAACTCGGCCTCGACCACCGGCGGATGATTTGCAATCACCCAATCGATTCCGAATTCGCCGCCAGCTTCCTCGTCGGACGTTGCGAGGAAGATGACGTCGCGATCGAGCGTGCCCCCTTTCCTGAGGACGTGCTCGTTGAGCAGGAGCATCGTCTCCAGATTCACGGCCAGCATGCCCTTGTCATCGATCGCGCCGCGACCGTAGAGAAATCCATCGAGGATTTCTCCGCCGAACGGATTCGTCGTCCATCGCTCACGCTCGACGCCGACGACGTCCATATGCGCGAGCATCAACACCGGCCGGTGCTTGCCGGAGCCCTTGAGTCGCGCCACGAGTGCGGCACGTCCCGGAGACGGCTCGAGCAGCGTGGTCTCGATGCCCGCGCCGCGCAGCACGTCATCCATGTATCGTGCGACGCCAATCTCGCGACCGGGCGGATTGACGGTGTCCATCCGGATCAGGGCCTGCAGGTGAGAGATGCATTCCCATAATGCACCCTCCCAGTCTATCGCCACGCTTTCAGTCCGAGCGGTCACGCGTCGCTCCGGTGGAAGGGTGTCAGGCCAGCTTGCCGCTGATGTACTCGCGAACGCGATCGGCCGCTACGCGCTCCTGGACCAGGGAATCGCGATCACGCACGGTGACGGTGTTGTCCTGGATCGTCTGGCCGTCAATCGTCAGGCAGAACGGGGTGCCCACTTCGTCCTGGCGACGGTAGCGCCGGCCAATGGCGCCGGATTCGTCATAAAAGACCGGGAAGTGTGGACGCAGATCGGCGGCGAGCTTCTCCGCGAACTCCGGCATGCCGTCCTTTTTCACCAATGGGAAGATTCCGGCCTTGATGGGGGCCAATGAGGGCAGCAGCCGGAGCACGGTGCGACCCTCGTCCTCGCCTTCGACTGTTTCCTCGCGATAGCCATTCACCAGCACGGCCAGCATAGTGCGATCCGCGCCGACGGACGTCTCGATGACGTATGGTACGTACCTCCGGTTGGCCGGTTGGTCGAGATACTCGAGCCGCTTCCCGGAGAACTGCTGGTGCTGCGTCAGGTCGAAGTCGCCGCGATGATGCACGCCTTCGATCTCCTGGAATCCGAGCGTGCCCCCGAAGTCGAACTGCACGTCGAACGCCGCGCGGGCGTAGTGCGCGAGTTCTTTCTCGGTGTGCTGGTGGAACATGAGCCGATCTTGTTGGAGCCCGAGCGCCAGATGCCAGTGCAGTCTCTGGTCCTTCCAGTATTCGAACCATTCCATGTCCGTGCGACCGCCCGACGGCTGCTGTGGATCGACGAAGAACTGCATCTCCATCTGCTCGAACTCGCGCGTGCGGAAGATGAAGTTTCCGGGCGTGATCTCGTTCCGGAACGCCTTGCCGATCTGGGCGATGCCGAAGGGCACCTTCTGCCGAGTTGCCTGCTGGACGTTGAGGAAGTTGACGTAGATGCCCTGCGCCGTTTCCGGGCGCAGGTACACCACGGCCGCGCTGTCCTCGACCGGCCCCATGAACGTCTTGAACATGAGGTTGAAGAGCCGGGGTTCGGTCAACTGGCAGTCGGTATGCTCACCAGGCCTCTTGCTCGGCTTCCGCGGGCATTGCGCTCCCTCGATCTGGTCGGCGCGGAACCGCGCCTTGCAGGCCTTGCAGTCGACGAGCGGATCGGTGAACCCGGCAACGTGCCCGCTCGCCTCCCAGACTTTCGGGTGCATGAGGATCGCCGCGTCGAGTCCCTCGATGTCGTCGCGGGCCCGGACCATCGCATGCCACCAGCGGTCCTTGAGGTTCCTCTTCAGTTCGACGCCTAACGGGCCGTAATCCCAGACCGAACCAGCGCCGCCGTACACCTCCGACGACTGGAAGATGAAGCCGCGGCGCTTGCAGAGGGAAACGAGCTTGTCGAAGACGTCGGGGTGCATGGGTATGGGGCACGGGATATGGGGTACGGGGTGATGCACCGCTGGATTGCGCTGCCTTTCCGTCCGCCGCGACTTTGGAATTCTAGCGCGCAGACGCACCCCATGCCCCGTGCCCCGTGTCCTACGAGTCCAAGTCTCGACTCACACCTGGCGTAACCGGTGCGGGCAACCCCTTCAGCCTCGCCACGATCTTGTCCCCATGGTACCGGCCGTTTTCGATAAACACCTTGTTCGCGTCAAATCCGGCCACAACCACTCCGGCGATGAATACGCCGGGCACATTGGTCTCGAGCGTCGACGGATCGTGCCGGGGGATCCCGGTCTGCGGATCGATTTCGACACCTGAGCTGCGGAGGAGCTCGACGTTCGGTGCGAAGCCCGTCAGCAGGTACACATGCGAAGCCGGAATGTGGTGTTCATCGCCCAGGGCGCCGCGAAGGTAGATGGTGTCGTGCCCGATCGAAGTGACGCGGCAGTTCCAGCGCACCGCGACGCTTCCTTCGCTGATTCGATTCTCCAGGTCGGGCAGGATCCACGGCTTGATCTTCTTGTCGAACGTCGGCCCGAAGTGGGTGAGCGTCACGCGCGCCCCCGCCCGCCACAATTCCAGCGCCGCTTCGGCCGCCGAATTCCCGCCACCGACCACAACCACGTCCTGCTCGAAGGCGTGGTGACCTTCTCGATAGGCGTGTGAAACGTGTGGCAGGTCCTCACCGGGAACGCCAAGTCGGTTGGGCGATCCCCAGTATCCCGTGGCCACAACAATGGCCCGCGCGTTAACGTGACCCGCGGTGACGCCCCGCTGTCGCGTGGTGACCGCAAACGCGCCGTGCGTGCCCGCGATCGACTCCACGGCTTCGTACTGTCGGACATCGAGCTCGAAGTGCCTGACGACAGCGCGGTAATACGCCAGCGCATCACGGCGCGACGGCTTGGCCACCGGCACGATGAATGGCAATCCGCCTAACGAAAGCTTTTCCGCGGTCGAGAAGAAGGTCGCATACGTCGGGTATTGCATGATGCTGCTGACCACGCAGTCGCGATCGTATACGCGCACCGAAAACCCGGCTTTCTTGAGGGAGATAGCGGTTGCCAATCCACAGGGACCCGCCCCCACGACGACCGCATCAAGCAGGGTGTCTTCCGCTATCCGACTTCCGACATCCGCCATCTAATTTCCTATGATCTGGTCCCGCCTCGTTCCCACGCTCACGTACCGGATCGGCGCCTCTGAAAGCGCCTGGATCCGGTCGAGATACTGGCGCGCGGTCGCCGGCAGGTCCTCGAGCTTGCGAGCGTCGGCGGTGGACGACTTCCATCCCTCGAACCACTCGTATTCGGGCTCGACGCCATCGAGAGCCGCGATGTCAGCCGGGAATTCGCTCACACGATCGCCGCGCACGCGATAGCCCGTGCACAGCCCGATCGTGTCCAACGTGTCGAGCACATCGAGCTTGGTGACGGCCAGGTCGGTGAGCCCGTTGACGCGCACGGCATAACGAACGACGACCGCGTCGAACCATCCGCAGCGGCGTGGGCGTCCGGTCGTTGCACCGAATTCGTTGCCGAGCTTTCGCACGCGATTCCCCAGTTCGTCATCGAACTCGGTCGGCAGCGGGCCATTGCCAACGCGTGTCGTATACGCCTTTACCACTCCGAGTGCCGAATGCGTGCCGAGTGGCGCCAGCCCCACGCCGACGAATGCACCGCCGACGGTCGTGTTGCTCGATGTGACAAACGGGTAGGTACCGTGATCGACGTCGAGCAGCGACCCCTGCGCGCCCTCGAGGAGCACCGCCGCGCCGGATTGACGCGCTCGGTGGATAACGAGGCCAACATCCTCCGATAGTGCGAGCAACCGAGGTCCGATGGCCTCGAGACGCGCCATGGTTTCGTCGACGTCGGCGCGACGCGTCGAGTTGAAGCGCAGCAACTGCCCGTTGGCATGATCCACGCCACGCTCCACCAGTTCCCTCAGCCGACCGGGATGACGCAAGTCGGTCACGCGAACGCCGCGACGTCCAACTTTATCCTCGTATGCCGGCCCGATTCCGCGACCCGTCGTGCCGATATGCTTGCTCGCCAAGCTTTCCCCGTCCACCAGCTTGTGGTACGGCAGCACCAGGTGCGCGCGATCGCTCACGTACAGGCGTCCCTCAACGTCGACGCCGTCCCGCACCATCTCGTCCATCTCGGCGAACAAGGTCTCGGGATCGAGTACCACACCGTTCCCGATTGCGCAGCGCACACCGGGATGCAGGATCCCGCTCGGCACCTGATGCAATACGAAGGACTTTGCGCCGAGGTCGACGGTGTGACCGGCATTTGCGCCGCCCTGGTACCGAACTACCCAGTCGGCTCGCTCCGCCATCACGTCGACAAGTTTTCCCTTCCCTTCATCGCCCCACTGGGCGCCGACGACGACTACAGTCCTCGTTTTCGAATCGAACATTGAACGGGGAGGAAGCGGGACACAGGAAGCAGGAAGCAGGGGAGGCTGTGCGCCTGCGGCGCACCGAGTTCCTGCGACCGGTCGGGACGGGGCAAAAAAAATCCGCCCCGGTCCGGTGCGGCTGCGTCGGCGGGGCGTTGAGGAAACCTAGAGGGGATGGCCTGCCCCGCAAAGGGGATTCACTGCAAAAGGCAGGAGGCGAAAGGCAGAATGCCGATGCAGACCTACACTGCCCTACGCTTTGATCAGCGAAAAAGTCAACATGAATGCGATCGTGAACGCGATGGCGAGCTTCATCGCGGTTGCTGCGGCCTTTCCGATTAAGGCGCCAGTCGCCACGCGAGTCGCCGAGGCGGCGTTGGCTTCCGGTTGAGTCCATTCGGCAACTAAAGCGCCGACGAACGCTCCCGCGAAGGCGCCAATCATGGATCCGACGACAGGAACCGGGATACCGGCAAAGGCACCCAGAAAACCGCCGATAATGGCCCCCCAGCCGGCCCGCCTGGAGCCACCAAACTTGATGGCAAACTTGGCTGACATGGTCCACTCGAGAACTTCGGCGATAACCGCCAGGGCCAACGAGATTCCGATCGCAATCCAGCCGATTCCAGCCGCCGCGACGTAGTTGGCGAGGATCGCCAGACCGACCATGATGAACGTCCCGGGGAGCCCAAGGGGCACCACGAAGATCGACGCGATCATGGCGAGGATGAACAGGACGAGGAGCATCGTGCTGTACCCTACGCGGCGGTCAGCCTCCTGGATTCAGCGGGTAGGCGGGCAGGCGGGCAGCCGGGCCAGACGATGAGTGCCTGGTCACGAGTCACGAGTCACGAGCGAGGATTCGCTCAGCAGCGTATCGATAATTGCCAAATCGTTTGATGGCGTCGGAAGCAGAGGCAGTCGAACGTGCCCACCGACCAGCCCCACCCGCTCCATCGCGGCCTTTACGCCCGGCACCCCCATGCGCGCCACGATCTCTGCGGCCATTGGCACGAGCGGCTTTTGCGCCGCTTCGGCATCGGCGATCCGTTGCTCGCCATGCGCGTTCCAGACTTCGAGCGCCAGCTCGGCTGCGAACAGCGCGACGGCGAGGATCCCACCGCGTGCGCCCAGACTCAGCGCCGTCGCAAACGTTCCGCCATGCCCGGTCATGACGTCGAACGTGTCGCTCTGCGACTCCACATAACGAGCGAAAAATGTCATGTCGCCGGCCGAATCCTTCATGCCGCGGATGTTCTCATGCTGCGACAGCTCGGCGATCAGTTCCGGCTCCAGCCGGAAGTGCATGTACTTCGGAATGTTGTAGAGAAGTACCGGCACCGGGCTCGCATCGGCGACGCGCTGGTAATGCGCCTTCACCGCCGGCGGCGTCATCGAACTCGAGTAGTAATGCGGCGCGACGATGAGCACCGCGTCGGCGCCTGACGAGGCGGCATCGCGGCAGCGGGCGATGCAATGCCGCGTGGACTCTGCACCCGTCCCCACCAGCAGCGTCCTGTCGTCAGGCATCACCTTGCGGGCGCTCTCGGTCAGGATGCGACGTTCATCGTCGCCGAGCAGCGCTGCTTCACCGGTGGAGCCGGCGACGAGCAGGCCATGTAATCCCGCCGCGAGATGGCCTCGGACGTTCTGTTCGAATCCTGGAATGTCGAGTGATTCGTCCGCCTTGAATGGGGTGACCATCGGTCCCATCACCCCACCGAAACGCCTTCCCATCCTACCTCCCGGTGACGCTCGTGTACGCAGATTCTCCGGATTCCCGGAACATGTTCATCTTGAGCTCGAAGTCCGCCGGCTGCGTGGAAGCGGCCAGCGCGACATCGAAAGCTACGACACCCTGCGTCACAAGGTCAGCCAGGTGCTGATCGAAAGTCTGCATTCCGTACTGCTCACGTCCGTCCGCAATGAAGTCGCGGATCTCGCCAATACGCTGCTGGAGGATGAGGTCGCGGATCGCGGCCGTCACGATGAGTACTTCGCACGCGGCGACGCGCCCCTTCCCGTCCGCGCGAGGCAACAGACGCTGCGAAATGACAGCATGAAGCGCCTCGGCCAGGCGAAGGCGGACACCGTCATGTTCCTCAGGCGGGAACATCGAGATCATGCGCATGATCGTCGTCTGCGCGTCGGGCGTATGGAGCGTCGAGAGCAAGAGGTGGCCCGTTTCCGCGGCCTTCATTGCCGTGTCGATGGTTTCCGCGTCGCGCAGCTCGCCTAACACGATGACGTCGGGATCCTGCCGTAACGCCGCGCGCAGTCCGAGCCTGAATGTTTCGGTGTCGGTTCCAACCTCGCGCTGCGTGATGGACGAGCGCACGTCACGGTGAAGGAACTCGATCGGCTCCTCCAGCGTCACGATATGCTTCTCCATTGTTTCATTGATGTGCCGCATCATCGCGGCGAGGGAGCTCGACTTGCCCGAGCCGGTTACCCCGGTGACGAGCACCATGCCCCGCTCCGTTTCGGCGATCCGTTCATACACCGGCGGCAGGCCCATCTCGTCGACGCCGGGCACCTTGAACGGGATGACGCGCATAACGATCATGAAGCTCGAGCGCTGACGGAGGATGTTCACGCGGAAGCGCCCGATGCCGGGCGCGCCCCAGGAACAGTCGTAATCCGTCATCTGGTCGATCTTCTCGCGGATCTTTTCGTTGGAGATCAGTCGCAGCGCAATGGCGCGCGTCTGCTCCGGCGAGAGCGCCTGCTTCGTCATCGCAACCAGTTTGCCGTCAATGCGGGCGCGAAAGACGTCGCCGGCCTTGATGTGCAGGTCGGACGCGCCGCGATCGATCGCCGCCTTGATGATCTTCTCCATTCAGTCAGTATCCCGCGTGCTTGTCGATCTGGTTTCTGAGCGGCATGCCCGCACGATACCGCTCCCAGTTGTCCAGAAACAGTTCCAGCGCCCGTTCCCAGAACAGCCTTGGAGAGACAGCGGCAACGTGCGGGGTGATCAGCACATTACGCATCCCCCACAACGGACTGGTCACCGGAAGCGGTTCCTCGGCAAAGACGTCGAGGACCGCCCCTCGTAGCCGGCCATTAGCCAGGTTCCGAATGAGGGCGTCCTCGTCCAGAAGCGCGCCACGCGCCACGTTGACGACGATTGCGCCCGCCTTGAGGCAATCGGTCCTGGTCCCGGAAAGCACCCCGCGAGTGAGGGGGGTGAGTGGGGTCGTAAGGACTACGATGTCGGCCTTGGGGAGCTCCTCGTCGATGTCATCCAGCGTCCCTGCCCTCTCAAACCCCTCCGGAAGGGGCTCGGAGGCCCTCCGGCGGAGGCCCACGCAGGGGCAGCCGAGGGCGGTCAGGCGGCGGGCGACGGCCGACCCAATGCCCCCCATCCCGACGATCAGCGCCCGGCATTCCGACAGCTCCCGGACCATCGATTCGTCGCTAACGAAGGGCGCCTTGTTCCATTCCGCGCGCCGCTGCTGGTCGACAGCGATGTCCAGGTTACGTACGAAGTAGAAGATCCCCGCCACGGCCTGCTCGGCGATCGGTTCCCCCATGATGACGGCCGAATTGGTGATGACGACATCACTGGCCATCATCTCCGGGTACAGGAGGCTCGCGACTCCGGCGGACGCGGACTGCACCCACCGCAGCTTCTTCGCCTCGAGAAAAAGCGGGCGAGGTAACCCGAAGCCGAAGTAGACCTCGGCGTCCTTCATGGCCGCGAGCAGCTCGGGCGCGGGCGCGGTACCTCCATCGCCGTCCGAGACGGCTGGAGTTCGTGGAAAGACGACATCCCAGCCTGGCGGCGCCGCCTGACGAATGCGCTTCTCGCCCTCGGCCTTGAGCGCCCAATTGCGCGAAGTTGCCGCGAGGTCGACTACGAGCTTACGGATGGCGGACGTCGGATGGGGGATGGGGGATGACATCTGGAAGGCCTGTGGCCACTAGCCTCTGGCCTGTCGGTTAGGTTAACCCCATCCGTTCCCGAACCTCGGACATCGTTTTCGTCGCCAGATCCGAGGCGTATTCGGCGCCGGCGTCCAGCGCATCCGTCACCAGAGTTGGATCAGCGGTCAGTTCAGCCGCGCGCGCGCGAATGGGTGTGAGCTCGGCGTTCATATTCTCGAAGAGCACCTTCTTGCAGTCGATGCACCCCCAGCCGGCGGTGCTGCACTGTATGGCAACATGCTCCACCGTCTCCGCGGGCGAAAACGCCTTGTGCAGGTGGAAGATGTTGCAGATCTCGGGCGTGCCGGGATCCTCACGACGCACGCGGGCGGGGTCGGTCATGGCCGGCCGCAGCTTCTTCCACATCTCGTCAGGCGATTCGAGCAGGCCAACCGTGTTGCCCAGCGACTTGGACATCTTCGCCTGGCCGTCGAGTCCCATGATGCGGCGCGTCGGCGTTAGGCGTGCCTGCGGCTCGGGGAAGTAGTCTTCGCCAAAGCGCGCATTCCAGCGCCGCGCGATCTCGCGCGAGAGCTCCAGGTGCTGCACCTGGTCTTCGCCCACCGGCACCGTGTCCGCCTTGTACAACAGGATGTCAGCCGCCTGCAGCACGGGATAGTTCAGGATGCCGGCCAGGATGGACTCCTGCCGGCTCGACTTGTCCTTGAACTGTGTCTGGCGCTCGAGCTCACCAAGCGGAGTGACCGTGTTGAAGATCCACGCCAGCTCGGTATGTTCCGGCACCCGCGACTGGACGAACAGCGTTGCCTTCGCGGGATCGATGCCTGCCGCCATCAGCGACACGCCCATTTCGTAGGTGCGGCGGCGCAGGTCCTCCGGTTCGTACGGTTGGGTGATTGCGTGATAATCAACGATACAGATGAACGACTCGATCTCGTGCTGCAACTGGACCCAGTTCTTCACTGCGCCCAGGTAATTGCCGATATGCAGTTCGCCCGAAGGCTGGATGCCGCTGAAGATTCTTGGCATCCGGGCAAACTAAGGGCGTCGTGAATGGCGTCGCAACGAGCGCTCCATGCGCGATCCATGATTCTGCTCGACGCGGCGGTGGCGGCGGCCAAGGTCAGCGCTGATTACATCCGTTCCCGCGAAACCGATCGGGCGCAACTCGAGGTCCGCGAGAAACAGGCGGCCGACTTTGTCAGCGATGTGGACACCGGCGCCGAAACACGCATCCGCGAGGTGCTCGACCGGCTGGTGCCTGGTTCGTTCGTGGTTGGGGAAGAGATGTCGCCAACCGCGTCGACCGCGGGAGAAACGGTATTTGTCGTCGATCCGCTCGACGGGACGACAAACTTCCTGCACGGGTTTCCCGCGTATTCGGTCTCGATCGGGGCGATGAGCGACGGGGTAGTGGTCGCCGGGGTCGTACTGAATATCCCGTACGGTGACCTCTACACGGCCACCCTCGGCGGCGGAGCTTTTCGCAACGGTGAAGCCATTCACGTGTCGTCAGTGTCGGCACCGAACCGCGCCCTCGTGGGGACAGGATTCCCGTTCAAGAACTTCGAGTTCATCGAGCGTTACGTGAGGCAGTTCGAACGCATCACGCGTGCGCAGTCTGGGATTCGACGAGCTGGTAGTGCCGCACTCGATCTCGCCTGGCTTGCCTCGGGGACGTTCGACGCGTTCTGGGAGCTGCGGCTCGCTCCGTGGGACATCGCAGCCGGACTCCTATTGGTTCGTGAAGCAGGTGGCCGCGTCACCGACCTCGAGGGGCGTGACATTGATCCGGTCAGTGGCCCCGTCGTCGGGAGCAACGGGTCGCTGCATGAGTGGCTGCTTGAGTGCCTTCGAATGGATGGCGGAGGGGGGATGGGAGATGGGGGATGACTGCCGAAATTGGCCGCGGCGATCATTTAGTTTGCAGGTCATCTCCGTCTCCCATCTCCCATCTCCCATCTGATTTGTGAAACTTGTCGAGTGTGTACCCAACTTTTCGGAAGGCCGGGATAAGGCAGTTGTTGAAGCCATAAAGTCAGCCATTCGAGGTGTGGACGGTGTCGCGGTCCTCGATGTCTCGTCCGATGCCTCGCATAACCGGACCGTCATCACTTTCGTCGCTCCGCTCGACACCGCCGTCGACGCGGCGTTTGCGGGAATGCAGGAAGCGGCAAAGCGGATCGACCTGACAAAACACCAGGGTGAACATCCCCGCATCGGCGCGACGGACGTGGTACCGTTCGTGCCGCTGGAAGGCACCACCATGGAGGACTGCATCCTCCTCGCCCGTTCGTTAGGCGAGCTGGCCGCCAAGGAACTCGGCATTCCGGTTTACCTGTACGAGCGCGCGGCCACGCGTCCCGATCGCGTCAACCTCGCCGATGTGCGGCGAGGGGAGTTCGAGGGATTGCGCGAGGAGATCGCGGCCAATCCTGACCGAAAGCCCGACTTCGGTGATTCGCGGGTTCATCCAACGGCGGGCGCGACGGCTGTGGGTGCGCGGCCCTTTCTCGTCGCCTTCAACGTCTACCTCGGTCCTGCGTCGAACCTGCCAGTCGCCCGCGAAGTGGCCAGGGCAGTGCGGTACTCGACGGGCGGCCTTCGTTATGTGAAGGCGTTAGGCCTGGAAGTGGAAGGTCAGGCGCAGGTTTCGATGAACCTCGTCGATCTCGAGGGCACTCCCCTGCACCGGGCCTACGAGGCGGTGCGGCTGGAGGCGGCGGCACATGGCGTGACGCCCACGTGGAGCGAGATCGTGGGCCTGGTGCCTGAAAGTGCGCTCTTCGAGGCTGGTGCGCGCCACGTCCAGTTGCGCGGTTTTACTCCCGCCATGGTGCTCGATCGCCGCGTGCGGGAGGCGATCGCCGGCGGCCAGTCGGTGAGCGCATTCGCTGCGGCAGTGGCGTCGCCCGTCCCGGCGCCCGGCGGCGGTTCCGTGGCCGCGCTGGTCGGGGCGTTAGGTGCCGCGCTGGCGCAGATGGTCGCCGGCCTGACGGCGGGACGGAAGAAATACGCATCGGTCGACGCCGAGATGCGCGAGCTCGGTTTGAAAGCGGCGGCGCTTGCCCATGAGCTGCATCTGCTCGTCGTGCGCGACGCGAAGGCGTACGAAGTGGTGACGATCGCCTACAAGCTCCCCAAGGATACGGACGACCAGGCCCGCCTGCGCACCGATGCGATCGATGGCGCGCTGGTCGGCGCCGCCCAGGTTCCGCTGGAAACGGCGCGGGCCTGTAGCGCCGTCGCCGCGCTCGCCGCCGTGGCGGCCGAACGTGGAAACACCAACGCCGCTTCGGACGCGGGCGTGGCTGCGCTGCTCGCGGAAGCGGCGTGTCGTGGCGCGGTCTACAACGTGAAGATCAACGTTTCATCGATGACGGATAAGTCTCGGGGCCGTGAGCTGCTGGCGGAATCCGATCAGGTGCTGAAGGAAGCGGGCAAACACGCCGCGATAGCGACGGCAGCCGTAGAGCGACATATCAGCACCTGATCGGGATCGCGCTGTTCGGCGAGTCACGAGTCACGATATCGCCTGATCACCTCATCCACCGCCGCAATGCCCGTCAGCGGTGGATAGATGTGGTTCACGTCTGCTCCGGCCGCGAGCAGTCGGTCGATCACCTTGGGATAATCCACCCCCGGCATGGGAGAGTTCACCGCGAACCACGCGACCGAATCGACCACGGTGCCTCCCCACGTGTTCTTCGCCTCGAGCTCGGCGCCTTTCGCGACAAGGGGGTTCATGACGTCGAACATGCCGCGCGCAGATGCCCAGTGTAGAGCCGTCATCCGATCGTTGTCCTGCGCCCTCGCGCTGACGCCGAGATCGAGCAGGTAAAGCGCCACGTTATCACGACCGAACTTGCACGCCCAGACCAGCGCCAGTTCGATCTGTCCCTTTGTGTCGTCCGGAATGTGCACCCAATATGGTCCGACGTAGGGGCTATGCTCTTTCGCCAGTGTGTTCGCGTCGAGCACCCATTGCTGCACGAGATCGAGACGGCCCACCGCCGCGGCAATCACGACGTGACTGATGGCCGCACCCCTCCTGGCGAGCGTGTCAGCGGCATCGCGATAGCCGAATGCGAGCGCGGTCAGGATGGGCGAACCAGTGTTCTCGAGGCCGTCGATGGCCGCCCCGTGATCCAGCAGCACGTCGACCAGCGCCGATTGCAGTCCTGCTTCGGCCGGGTGCATGCTCGAAACGAGCAGGTTCATCGTCGTCTGGTACAGGTCCCCCCCGTATGTATCGGCGACCGCATTGACGTCCGCGCCGGCCGCGAGCAGTCGTTCGGCGACATCCACCGCGTTAGGCGGAGTTTTCTGCCGGAAATCCTCGACCCCGTTGGCGGCGACGTAGTGCAGCAGCGTGGCGTGGTGCGTTCTCGAGGAGTGTTCGCGGATGAGGCCCGGATTCTTCAGCAGGAGCTCGTCGAGCGTCGCCAGATCGCCGGTCACGATTGCATCGGCCGCGCGCTCGAATGCGCTCGACCTCGATACGGTCCGCAGGGATTCGATCTCCGCCGCGAGCGACGCCCAGTTCTCGTAGCTGTGCGCCTGTGCGATCAGGTGTTGTGCGTCCGATAGCGCAAACTTACCACCCGCGTCGCGCGCCTTGTTCTTTCGCGTCGTGACTTCTTCAGTCAGGCGCTCAACGGCGCGGTCGAAACTGCCCTGAACAAACGGCGTGATCTCGACGTCGAGGAGTCTGGTCAGGGCCTTGAGCCAGTCCGTGGCCCATTGCGTGACGGCGTCGGAGTCGGCCGAGTTGGCGGCGTCGACCAGCGACTTGGCGCGCTTCCGGTACTGCTCGATGTCCGGGCGCGGCGGGAGCGGCAGCGTATCCATGGCGAATCTCCGTTCAATGCTCGCCTGTAGTCCGCCGTCGTCAGGCTGAAGGGAGGTTCGTCATCAGTTGTTTATCGGCAGCGCGCAGTCGATCGCTCGTCGCTGATCGCCGTTCGCTGCCGTTCAGGTGGGCATGGCCCTTTCCGCGGACTGGATGCGCCCGACGCGCTTCCCGTACAGTACCGCGAACCAGAAATTGGGCAAGAGTTCAAAAGCGCCGCGGCCGCCGTCTGCCTCGCTCCAGGTCGAGGCAGTAAACCAACAACGAGACGGAAATGACACATGTAGTGCCGCACTGCCTATCCGCCCCTCCAGGATGAAATTCGTGACCACGAAGCTGATTCGCCTTACCGGCATGCTGACTGTGGTGCTCTCCGCATTGCTCGCCGGGAACGGCGCGGCGCAATCGTCCAGCGCGCCGTACACCGCGGTGGCGGGCAAACAGGTCGTCGACAGCATGGCGACGATTCTGCGCGCGCGTTATGCAGACGCCGACACCGGCGCGATGATCGCCGCGCACGTCCAGCGACGGCTCAACGACGGTGCCTACGCGCGGATTGCTGACTGGGGGCAATTCGTGCGACTCGTGACCCAGGACCTCCAGTCCGTCAACGAGGACACGCACCTGTTCCTGCAGGTTGGCGGAGGGCCCGCTGGCCCGGGAGGCCCTGGCGGGCCGGCGCCTAACGCGAGCCACGGGCTGGAAGCCGTCGAGCGACTCGATGGCAACGTCGGGTATTTCCGCATGACCAACTTCCTCGGCGGCCAGCCTGCGTTCGACGCCATCAAGGGCGCGCTCGACATCCTGTCCGTCACGGATGCGATCATCATCGACCTCCGGAACAGCCGCGGCGGATCGCCCGCCGTCGCCAACTTCATCATCAGTCACTTCACGGGACCGGATACCACACTCTCGCTGCTGGTCTATGACAGGGTTCGTGGAACAACCGTGTCCCGCTACACGATGAAAGACGTCCCGGGTCCCCGGCGACCGGACGTTCCGCTCTTCGTGCTGACCGACGACGTGACGCGCTCGGCGGCCGAAGACCTGACGTTTGTCCTGCAGAATATGCGCCGGGCCACGATTGTGGGAACGAGGACGGCCGGCGCTGGCCGCAATAACGCTTCGGTTCCTCTCGGCCACGGCATTGTGGGCTCGGTGTCGTTCACCCGGGTCATGGAGCCGGGAACGCGTCGCGAATGGGAGCGCGTCGGCATAACGCCTGACCTCCAGACCCATCGCGATTCGGCGCTGGCCGTGGCGCACCGCGAGGCGATCAAGCGCCTCATCGCCGGCGCGCGCGGTGAGGCGGCTCGCAAGCAGTTCGAGCTCACGCTACAAGGCGTCGAGGCGAAATACGCGGCGGCGGCGCGTAGCGCACAGCGGCTCACCGCCTCGGCCGAGTTGACCCGTTACGTCGGAACGTACGAAGGCGACCAGACCGTTTCCGTCACGGGTGATCGCCTGGTGTATCAGCCACGCGTGGCGCAGCCCAGGGAACCGCTGTCCACGTTAGGCGATGGCGTGTTCACGTCGAGCGCCGGGCGGTACCGGTTTGCGGTACACGGAAACGATGTCACACTCTCCATCATCAATCCGGACGGATCGACCAGCACGTTCCGGCGCTTGAGCACCACGGTGCCCGAGCGGCGGCGATAGCGCTAGCGATTCGTTTCCGCCCAGCGCTCGATCTTCCGGGTCAGTGACGCCAGCGTAATCGAACCCTCGCGAATGACTTCGCGATTGAACTCCGGCAGGCTGAATCGTGCGCCGAGTCGCCGTTCGGCGTCCCGCCGCGCCGCCATGATCGCGTTATAGCCGATGTAGTAGATCGCCAGCTGGCCCGGGGTCCCCGCGTGGCGATCTGCATACGCCTCGGCGTTCGCCTGCGGGCGCCCGCCCAGCGCCATCATCGAGTCGACCAGCATCTCGCGCGTCCACCCGCGCGTGTGATAGCCGATGTCCAGGTACGCTCCCAACGCCACGTCGAGGATGTGCACGAGGTAGCCGGCCCGCGTCAGGTCGGAATCGTACAGCCCCATATTGTCGGCGAGGACTTCGGCGTAGATCCCCCACCCCTCCATGAACCCGCCGACGCTCAGTGTACCGAGGACCGGATGCGCGGCACCAGCCCGGTTGGCCGCGATGCGCTGGAGGTGATGCCCCGGATACCCTTCGTGGGCGACAGCGTTAGGCACGGACATCCGTTCGGTGCGCGAGAGATTCACCATGAATTGTGCGGGACGGCTGCGGTCGAGTGGCGCGCGAAGGTACTGCGGTGGAAGACCAGCCCGTTCCTGGAATTCCGGATACGGCACCACATCGAGCGGCTCATCGGTGAACCCGGCCACGACCTTCGGAAAAAGCGCCGCGGCCTTCGCGGTCACCCGGCGATACTCGGGGAGGATCGAGTCCCTCGACGAGAAGGTGAACCGCGAATCGGCACGAAGTGCCTGGATGGCGCGCCCAATGTCCGTCTCACCAGTCAGCCTCGTGACCAGGGGCGCCAGCTGGTCGCGTAACACCGACGCGTCGAGACGCGCCCGCGCCATGATGGTTTCCGGTTCAGCGGCCGCGGAACTCTGCGAGCGCAACGACGCACGATAGCACGCGGCCCCGTCGCGCTGCTGCGCCAGGGAGCCGTTCTCGCGCGCACGAGGCTCGTACACATTCACCAGCCATGTTCGGTAACTGACCGCAGCCGGGTACACCCATTCCACGAGCGCCGTATACCAGGCGTTCCGGAACGATGCCGAGCTGTCCCGCAGCGCGGGCGCGAACAGCGGTGACTGCGCGGCGTCGTCAGGCATGAGGTCCGTGAATTGCCGCGCCACGGCCGCCATGACCGGAGCAGAAGACGTGTACCCCGAATCGAGTCCGCGCTGGAGCAGCGCGCGCTCGTCGGCCATCAGCCCCGGCAGTTCACGGACCGCGCGCAGGGCCCGGGCCCGCGACGAATCATCGCCCACGCGCACCGTCCGTGCCCAGTTCGACGCCGCGACATGCCACCCGCTGAACTGGTTAGGCACGGACCAGAGATGGAACCGGCAGACGCGTGTCGCGATCGAGCTGTTCACGACTTCAACGAGATTATCGCGCAGCATGTCGTTCATCGCACCCGAATCGCCGGGATGACGCGGTCCATTCAGGTCCGCCGCGATCCGGTCGAGTCGATTGCGAATGTCGATCCGCACCGAGTCGCTCAGGTCCGCCCATACCCGCGCAGTGGACCGGGGTCGATTCAGGCTGACGAAACTGTCGGCGATGACCGACAGCGGGACGGGCGCCACAGTTGGCGCGTGCTGACGGGGGATGACTTCCACACCGGCGACTGCGGCCGCGGAGAGGAGCGGGAGGAGAAAGCGCATGTCCATGCCGCTAAAATGCGGCCACGGTCCCATTCAATAGATGCTAATCTCCACGACCCGCTTCATGGTCCAGTCCAGACGTCCGTGAACCCTGCAGGACGGCATCAGGGGGATGAGTCGTCGTGATGACTGCATAAATTCTGCAGCCATGGACAAAGACCTTCGCAGTCTCACGCAATCGTTGTACGCCGCGATCTCGGGTCCGGCCGGCGCTCCCCGAAACTGGGCCGACCAGGATGCGCATTTCGCGCCCGGCGCATGCTCGTACGTGCTTCACCGCAAGCCCGATGGTTTGTTCGAAGCTGAAGTGCTGACCCAGGAGCAGTACCGGGCAACACGCCAGCCGTATTTCGACGCGAATGACTTCTACGAAGTCGAAGTGGGGCACCATGCCGAGGTGCGGGGCAGTGCCGCCATCATCTTCAGCGACTACGAGTCGCGACACACGCCCGACGGACCAGCCTTCGATCGCGGTACCAACACGCTCATGCTGGTCCGGTTAGGCGGCGAATGGCGGATCACCAGCATCTCCTGGGAAGCCGGGCCCATTGCGACCGCTCTCTGGAGCGCGAGGGGTCAGACTGGGGTCTGACCCCGTTCTGACCCCGGTCTGACCCCGGTCTGACCCCGGTCCGACCCCGGTCCGACCCCGGTCCGACCCCTAGGGGGCGACGGGAACGGCCGTTGCAGTCAGCACGCGTGGACCAGCCTCGGTGACGGCAACCGTGTGCTCGAAGTGCGCAGAACGAGAACCGTCCTGCGTCACGATCGTCCACTTGTCCTTCAGCGTCCGCGTCGCCGACTTCCCGATGTTCACCATCGGCTCGATCGCGATCGTCAGGCCCGCGAGTAACTTCGGGCCTCGCTTCGGCATTCCATAATTGGGGACCTGGGGATCCCCGTGCGGCTTGGAGCCCACGTAATGACCCACCAGGTCGTCAGCCGTCGTGAATCCGGCCGCCGACACCACGCTCGCGATAGCGGCGCCAATATCACCGATGTGGTTCCCGAGGCGCGCTGCATCCACTCCCGCAGCCAGTGCCGCCTTCGTCACGTCCATCAGGCGCTGCGACTCGGCGTCGATCTGGCCAACGGGCACCGTAACGGCCGAGTCGGTGAAATACCGCTCGAACTCGACACCGAAGTCGAGCTTCACCAGGTCACCTTCTTTCAGGACGCGCTTCGGAGACGGGATGCCGTGCACGATCTCTTCATTGATCGAAATGCAGGCGGAGCCAGGGAAGCCGTACAGTCCCTTGAAGGCCGGTTTGGCACCCTGATGCGAACGGATGAACTCCTCGGCCACGACATCAAGTGCTTTCGTGGTGATTCCAGGGCGCACCGCAGCGGCCAATCTCTCCAAGGTCGCGGCGAGGATCGATCCACCGCGCGCCATGATGTCGATCTCGCGGGGAGACTTGAGCGAGATCACCTGCCGAGGGCGTTGAGTGCCCGGTTCAGGACGGCATCCGTCGTTCCGACGGCGTCGATGGAGACGAGCCTCGCACCGTCGTTCCGGTACCAGTCGATGACCGGGGCGGTCTGTCGCTGATACACCGCGAGCCGGTTCCGGACGGCCTCGGGCTCGTCGTCTTTCCGCCTCACCAGTGTTCCGCCGCACTTCTCGCACTTCGCTCCCGGCTCGCGGCCGGTGTAGGGCGTCTGGCACTTGTCGCAGACTGTGCGCCCGCTGAGGCGCTTCACCAGCTCCTCGTCAGGCACGTCGAACGTCAGCACGGCGTCGAGGCGACGGCCCAGTTCCTTGAGCACGCGCTGGAGGCCGGCGGCCTGCGGCTCGGTGCGCACCACACCGTCGAGGATCGCGCCCTTTGCCGCCGCCGGGGCGCCTAACGCCTCCTTCATGATGCCGAGGATGACGTCGTCAGGCACCAGGTCGCCGCGATCCATCGCCGCCTTGGCCGCCCTGCCCATCGGTGTCCCCTCACGCACCGCGGAACGCAGCACATCTCCGGTCGCGATCTTCGCGATGCCAAGCTTCTGTGCGAGGAGGTCGCCCTGGGTGCCTTTGCCGGCTCCCGGCGGGCCGAGAAGGACGATGATCATGGGACGCAGGACATGGGGCATGGGGCAGTGGGATTCGGCATCGAAGGCCTGGATTCAGAACCCCATGCCCCGTACCCGGTGCCCCGTGCCCCCATCAGAATCCGCCCGTGCCCTGCCGTCCGCGAAATCGAACGCGTCCTTTCTTCATGAACCCGTCGTACTTCCGCAGGAGGAGGTGCTGCTGCATCTGGGCCATGCTGTCCAGCGCGACACCAACCACGATCAGCAGCGAGGTGCCACCGAACTGAAACGGCACGTTCATCCAGTTGCCGATGATGTTTGGCATCAGCGCAATGATGGTCAGGAAGATCGCGCCCGGCAGGGTTATACGCGTCACCACCTGGTCGATGTATTCAGCCGTCTTGGACCCGGGCTTCACGCCCGGGATAAACCCGCCTTGCTTGCGCAGATTCTCGGCGAGATCGATCGGGTTGAAGATGATCGACGTGTAAAAGTACGTAAAAAAGAGGATCAGGATCGCCATGAGCGCCAGGTACAGCCAGGTGCCGGGCATGAACAGCTCGGCCATGCGCTGCGCCGACGGATTCGCGCTGAACTGCGCCACCGCGCCCGGGACGACGATCACGGATTGCGCAAAAATGATCGGCATGACGCCGGCCGAGTTGATGCGCAGCGGGATGAAGTTCCTCGCCGCTTCCCGCATGCGGCCACGGCCGACCGTGCGTTGCGGTATCTGTATCAGGACTCGCCGGGCGGCCAGCGTGATGGCAACGACGCCCGCCACCACCGCCAACATGACAATGCCAAGGATCAGCAGCGAGAGGAGGCCGATGGCCCCGGTGCGCACAAATCCGAGGGTGCTGAAGATGCCGGGCCAGAAACCGACCACGATCGAGAAGTAGATCATGAGGCTGGCGCCGTTGCCGAGGCCCTTTTCGGTGATCTGCTCGCCAAGCCACATCACGAAGATCGCGCCCGCCGTCAGAAAGAGCGCCATCTGCACCTTGAACCCGAAGCCGGGGTTCGCCACCGCGCCCTGCAACGACTCGGTGAAGATGGCAAATCCCCAGGCCTGGACCAATGCCAGTACCACCGTCGCATAACGAGTGTACTGGGTAAGCCGCTTCCGGCCCTCCTCGTCCTTCTGCATCTTCTCGATCGTCGGGACGACAGCGCCGGCGATCTGCACGAAGATGGAGGCCGAGATGTACGGCATGATGCCGAGGGCGAACACCGTGGCGCGCGAGAGCTGGCCACCGACGAACAGGTCGTACAGGCCGAGCAGTCCCTGGCTTCCCTGGTTCTGGAAGAAGTCGGTGATCGCAACAACGTCGATTCCCGGAGCCGTCACGACCGAGCCAAGGCGATAGATCGCGAGGCACATGAACGTGAACTTGATCTTCTCCCACAGCTCTGGCGTCTTGTAGATGTTCGCCAGGGCCGCAGTGGGGTTCGCCTGTGCCATTTCGTTCCTACTCCTCGATGCGGCCGCCGGCCGCTTCGATGCGTGAGCGGGCGCCGGCGCTCACCTTCACGCCGCGCACGACGACGGCACGAGCCAGCTCGCCGTTCCCCAGGATCTTCGCGGGACCTTTCCGCAGGCTGATGAGGCCCGCCTCGACGAGTGCCTCACGAGTGACCTCCGCCCCTTCCGGCATCGCGGCCAGGTCGTCGAGCGTGACAACCTGTGATTCCACCCGGAACGGGTTGGTAAACCCGCGCTTCGGGATGCGGCGCGTGAGCGGCATCTGGCCGCCCTCGAAGCCCGGCTTGCCGCCGCCGGGCCCGCCGTGGCCGGCGCGCGCCATCGAGCCCTTGTGTCCCTTGCCGGCGGTCTTGCCCTGTCCCGAACCCGGGCCACGGCCAAGCCGCTTCCGGTCGCGATGCGACCCGGGCGCCGGCGAGAGGTTGTGCAGTCCGATCTTCTGATCGCTAGCCACGTTCCGTTACTCCGTCTCGGGCGTCACCGTAACCAGGTGACGCACCTTGTTGACCTGCCCTCGTAAGGCAGCTGAATCGTTATGCACCACCGAGGCCTGGTGGTGGCGCAGCCCCAGCGACTTGAGCACGAGGCGCATGCGCCACGAATGCCCGATGCCGCTGCGGACCTGGGTGATACGGACCTTCCCGCTGGTCGGCTCCTCGCGCTTGGCCGTGTGCTTCGGCCCGCGCGTGGGATGCCAGACGAATGTTCTAGGCATGCGCCGCCTCCTTGCCACGGGCACGCGAACGATACGGAATCGACGAAGGCTCCATGCCGCGCTCACGCGCGATCTGGTCCAGCGTCGTCAGTTGGCCGAGACCCTCGATCGTGGCCCGCACCAGGTTGTGCGGATTCGTCGAGCCGAGGCTCTTGGTCAGGATGTCGGCAATGCCCGCGCATTCCATGACGGCGCGCACGGCACCACCCGCGATCACGCCCGCCCCTGGAGCGGCGGGCTTCATGAAGACCTTTCCGGCGCCGTGATGACCGACGATCTCGTGCGGGATCGTGGAGCCGGTAAGTGGAACGGTGAGCATCTTGCGACGCGCGCCGTCGACCGCCTTCCGGACGGCTTCCGACACTTCGTTCGCCTTGCCGGTCGCGAACCCGACGCGGCCCTTGCCGTCGCCAACCGCAACCAGTGCGTTGAACGAAAAGCGCCGGCCGCCCTTCACGACCTTGGCGACGCGGTTGATCGCGACGACGTTCTCGAGAAGGTCGGACCCTTCGCGCGACTGGTTGTCACCGCCGCGCCCTCCGCGACCACCATCGCGACCGCCGCCTTCACGACCGCCACGCCCACCGGCATCACCGCCCCGACCGCGCGCGCCGCCCTGGCCACCCGGGCCACCGCGACCACGACCGCCGCCAGGACCACCGCGACCGCCGCCAGGACGTCCGCCTCCGCCGCCGCGACCACGTCCGCCGCCACCGCCACCGCCACCACCACCACCACCACCACCACCAGCAGGAGGTGCTCCACCTTGATTCTCTGCCATGTCAGAACTCCAGTCCGCCCTCGCGGGCGCCGTCGGCCAACGCTTTCACGCGGCCATGGTACCTGTATCCAGCGCGGTCGAAGACGATCTTCGACACGCCTGATTCCTTCGCGCGCGCAGCGAGTTGCTTTCCGACCTCGGTCGCGCGTTGCGTTTTCGTGCCCTGCAGCCCCTGGTCGGTGACCGCCATCAGCGTACGACGTGCGTCGTCGTCGACCAGTTGCGCCGCGATGTGCTTGAGCGAGCGGAACACGACCAGCCGCGGGCGCGCCTGCGATCCGGCCAGGTGATTGCGCACGCGCAGGTGGCGGCGCTTGCGCCGTTCGGAATTCGTCTTCGGGATTGGTATGCGTGCCATTACTTGCCTCCGGCCTTACCCGCCTTCCGGCGGATCTTCTCACCCAGGTACTTGATGCCCTTTCCCTTGTACGGCTCCGGCTTGCGCAGCGAGCGGATCTCGGCGGCGACCTGCCCGACGATCTCCTTGTCCGCGCCTTCGATCAGGACCTGCGTGGGCTGCGGGGCCTTGAGCGTGATCCCCTGCGGCGCCTTGAACTCGATCGTGTGCGAGTATCCTAACGAGAAGAGCAGGCCGTACGGCTTCATCTCCGCCTTGTAGCCGACGCCCGTGATCTCGAGCTGCTTCTGGTAGCCCTTGGTGACGCCTTCCACCATGTTGGCGAAGAGCGCGCGCGAGAGGCCGTGCAGCGCCTTCTGGCTCGACTCCTCGCTGGACCGCGAGGCGATGACCTTATCGTCCTCGATCGCGAACGAAATCCCCTCGGGGAAGGTTCGCTTGAGCTCACCCTTCGGGCCCTTCACCGACACCGTCGTGCCATCGATGTTGATGGTCACGCCGCTCGGGACCGGGACCGGCATCTTGCCAATACGCGACATCGTCGTGGCCTCCGTTACCAGACGAGGGCGAGCAGCTCGCCCCCGGTGTGGGCCTTGCGCGCCTGCGCGTCCGACATGAGGCCGCTCGACGTGCTGAGGATCGCCACCCCGAGTCCGTTGCGCACGCGCGGGATCTCGGTGACGCCGACGTAGCGGCGGAGCCCCGGCGTGGAAACGCGACGCATCTCGCGGATGACCGACTGGCCACCTGCATACCGAAGGATCACGCGCAGGACACGCATCCCCCCGCCCGTGCCGTTTTCCGGCTCGAGCACGCGGAAGTCCTGGATGAAGTTGTGCTCCTTCAGGATGCGCGCGACTTCGACTTTCAGCTTGGACGCTGGCATGTCGACGCGACGGTGCTTCGATCCGCAGGCATTGCGGATCCGCGTCAACATGTCGGCGATGGGGTCGGTCATTGTCATCTTTTGCTTTTTCCTCGCTCTTCCCGTATCCGGGGTCCGGACGCAGAAGAAACCGTTGATGCGTTCATCAGGAAGTGAATCGTGAATCGTGAATCGTGAATCGAGTCACGAGTCACCAACTGGCCTTTCGCACGCCGGGCAGCATGCCCGACAGCGCCATGTCCCGCAGCGCGATGCGGGAGAGCCCGAAGAAGCTCTCCACGCCCCGCGGCCGGCCCGACATCGAGCAGCGGTTCCGGATGCGGATGGGCGACGAGTTCCGGGGCAGCGCGCGCAGCTTGGCGTACGCCGCCGCCCGCGCCTCGGGGCTCGTCTTCGGGTTCTTCACGATCGCGGCCAGCTCCTTCCGCTTCGTGAAATGTTTTGCCGCGAGCTTCTTCCGTTTCTCGTTGCGCACGACTGATGATGTCTTCGCCATAGATCGTTAGGCCCCTTTGCCCTTTGCCTTGTCCTCGCCCCGGAACGGCATGCCCAGTTCGCGCAGCAGCGCGAGGGCGTGGTCGTCGCGACCGGCCGTGGTGACGATGGTGATATCCATCCCGTGGATCTGCTCGACCATGTCGAAGTTGATCTCCGGGAAAATCATCTGCTCCTTCACGCCCAGCGAATAGTTGCCGCGCCCGTCGAACGACCGCGTGCTCAGCCCGCGGAAGTCACGGATGCGGGGCACCGACGCGCTGATGAAGCGGTCCAGAAACTCCCACATGCGCGCCCCGCGCAACGTGACCGCGGCGCCGATTTCCTGTCCCTGGCGCAGCCCGTAGTTCGCGATCGACTTCTTGGCGCGCTTCCGCACCGGACGCTGCCCGGTGATGATCGCCAGTTCGTCGACCACCGCATCGAGCATCTTCGGCTGCTTGATCGCCTCGCCCAGGCCGACATTGAGCACGATCTTCTCGATCTCCGGCGCCTCGTGCGTGTTGTCGAACCCGAACTGCTTCATCAGCTTCGGCTTCACGGTCGAGCGGTAATGCTCGCGCAGGCGCGGCGGCGGCACGGGAAGATCCCGTCCCGGATGGTCGCCCTTGGGGAGCATCGACTTCCGGTCGCCGCCACCCTTCTGGGCCTTTGGCGTCGCTCCACCCTTCGGAGCGCCGCCACCCTTGGGTGCGCCACCCTTCGCTGCGCCGCCCTTGGATGCCGCCTTCTTGTCGTCCTTCTTGCCGTCGTCCTTTGCCATATCCAAAACTCAGTCAGAGTTGCTGTTCGCTGATCGCCTGTCGCTATCGCGTGCGCGGAAGGGCATCATCGCTCTTCACGCTGATGCGTTCCTTCGTGCCATCGTCGTCGATCCGGCGGCGGACCCGAGTCGGTTCTCCCGTCTTCGGATCGAGCAGCATGACGTTCGAGTGGTGGACCGGGGCAGGCATCTCCATGATCTGGCTCTGCTCCTCCGCGCGGCGCGCCTTGCGATGGCGCTTCACGATGTTGATCCCCTCGATCGTCACCCGTCCCGTCTTCGGGAACACCCGGATGATCTTCCCTTCCTTGCCGGCGTCTTCGCCCCGCATCACGCGGACCGTATCGCCCTTCGTGACCGGCATCGTCGAGCGTTCCGCCTTCCGCGCGTGCCGCTTGGCGTATTTGCCGGCTTCTTTCCTGCGCTGAACCAGTACCCGCATCTGTCAGATGACCTCGGGAGCCAGGGACACGATCTTCATGTAGCGGCGTTCGCGCAGTTCGCGCGCCACCGGGCCGAAGATGCGGGTCGCCTTGGGCTCACCCTGCTCGTTGATGATCACGACCGCGTTCTCGTCGAAGCGGATGTAGCTGCCATCCTTGCGGCGGGTTTCCTTGACCGTGCGCACGACCACGGCCCGCGCGACCTCGGACTTCTTGACGGTCCCGTTAGGCAGCGCGTCCTTCACGGCGACGATGACCGTGTCGCCCAGGCCCGCGTACCGGCGGCGCGTGCCGCCCAGCACCCGGATGACGAGGGCGCGCTTGGCCCCGGAGTTGTCCGCTACGCGGACCATGCTTTCCTGTTGGATCATGTCTGCTTACCTCGCGCGGTCGACGATCTCGACCACGCGCCACCGCTTGTCCTTCGACAGCGGGCGCGTCTCCATGATGCGCACGGTGTCGCCGGTCTTCGCGTCGTTCTTCTCGTCATGCGCTTTTACCTTCGTGGAGCGCGTCACCATCTTGCCGTAGACGGGGTGGGCAAAGCGGCGCTCGAGGCGGACCACGACGGTCTTCGCCATCTTGTCGCTCACCACCTTCCCCAGGCGCATCTTGCGCGCATTGCGCGCCGGTGCAGCGCTCTCGTCCTGGACGTGTCCGTCGGTCGTCATGCTTTCGGCCATTCCCTCTTCCTCGCGTTATGTGCCTGACGACGTCAGGGCCCTTTCCTTAAGCACCGTGTTCAGGCGCGCGATTTCCTTGCGCAGCCCCCGCAGCCGGAGCGGATCCTCCAGCGGCTGGGTCGCCCCGCGAAAACGCAGGCGAAAGCGCTCCTCTTCCAGTTCGGTGATCCGGGCGCGGATGTCCGCGTCCTGCATCTCGCGGATCTCGTCCGCCTGCATCTGCTTAGCCATTGCTCGATACCTCCTCACGCGCCAGGAACTTCGATCGCACCGAGATCTTGGCGGCGGCCAGCGCCATCGCCTTCTCGGCGATTTCGCGCGTCACCCCCTCGAGCTCGAACAGCACGCGACCGGGCTTCACGACCGCCACCCACCCTTCCGGCGAGCCCTTGCCCTTTCCCATGCGCGTTTCGGCCGGCTTCTTCGTGATCGGCTTGTCGGGGAAGATACGGATCCAGACCTTGCCGCCGCGCTTGATGTGACGCGTCAGCGCCACGCGCGCGGCCTCGATCTGCCGGTTGGTGATCCACCCGGGCTCCGTGGCCTGCAATCCGTAATGGCCGAACGAAATCTCGGCCCCACGGGTCGCCAGACCCTTGGTGCGTCCCTTGAACATCTTCCGGAATTTGACTCGCTTCGGACTCAACATTGCTCAGTACTCGTGATTCGTGATTCGCCGTTAGGCATTACCCATGCCCCATGCCCCATGCCCTAAACCCCAGTGCTGTACGTCTTCCCTCGACGATCCTCGACGACTTCGCCCTTGAACATCCACACCTTCACGCCGATGGCGCCGAAGGTCGTGCGCGCCGTTGACTGCGCGTAGTCGATGTCCGCGCGCAACGTGTGCAACGGCACCCGGCCCTCGTGGTAGCCCTCGACACGCGCGATTTCCGCGCCGCCTAACCGGCCGCTGCACTTGATCTTGATCCCCTGGGCGCCCATCCGCATCGCGCTCTGTACCGCGCGCTTCATCGCGCGACGGAACGAGATGCGCTGCGCCAGCTGGTTGGCGACGTTGTCCGCCACCAGCTGCGCCTCGACCTCGGGACGCTTGATCTCCTCGACGTTGATGCCGACTTCCTTGCCGGAGAGCTGTGCCAGCTCGTCACGGAGCTTGTCGACCTCCGCGCCCTTCTTGCCGATCACCACGCCCGGACGCCCGGTGTGCACGGTCACCACGACCTTGCCCGGCTTGCGCTCGATGTGAATGTCGGCGATCGCGGCGTGCTCGAGGCGCGTCTTCAGGTACTTCCGCAACAGGTCGTCTTCCTTGACGAGCTTCGGATAGTCCTTGTTCGCGAACCAGCGCGAGCGCCACTGCTTCGTGACGCCAAGGCGGAAACCGATCGGATTTACTTTCTGTCCCATTAGCGTGCGTCCCTCGCGGTGACGACAATCTCGATGTGACTGGTGCGCTTGTGGATCGGCGTAGCGCGGCCCTGCGCTGCCGGCATGAACCGCTTCAGCTTGGGACCCTCGTTCACGATTGCGTGCGTTATGACGAGCGTATCCACGTCCACTGAATCGCCTTCCTTACGAGCGGCCTGCTCGGCATTGGCGACGGCCGAGTTGAGCACCTTGGCGATCTGCAGCGCCGCGTGCTTCTTGGAGAACTTGAGCAGCGCCAGCGCCTCGTTGACGCCCATGCCGCGGATCTGGTCGATGACCAGCCGCATTTTATAGGGCGACTGACGGGCAGTGCGCTGGATTGCGCGCGCTTGCGTGGCGGCCATGGCTTACCTGCCTCCCTTGGACGGCGGCCCGGACGAGGCGGCTGCCGGAGCAGCAGCTGGGGCCGCGGCTGGCACACCACCCGGCGTTTTCCCACCTGGCCTCGCTTCCGCGGTCGCGGCGCGATTGCCGGAGTGGCCGCGGAACAACCGCGTCGGCGCAAACTCGCCGAGCCGGTGGCCGACCATGTTTTCGGTCACGTAGACGGGGATGAACTTGTTCCCGTTATGCACCGCAAAGGTGTGCCCGACAAAGTCGGGGAGCACCGTGCTGGCGCGTGACCAGGTCTTGATGACGCGCTTTTCATTGCGCGCGTTCATGCCCGCCACCTTGGTGAGGAGGCTTTCGTGAACGAAGGGACCCTTCTTTACCGAACGCGACATGATCGTGACTCGTGATTCGTGACTGGTATGTCGTGACTCGTGATTCGTGAAATCTTCAACTCTTCAACTCTTCAACTCTGCTAGAACCCGCTGACGGTAGCTTTACCGCGCTTGCGGCCGCGCACCATCAACTTCTGTGACGGCTTCTTCAGGTTCCGGGTCTTGATGCCTTCCTTCTTGCCCCACGGGCTCACGACGTTCCGGCCGCCGCGGGTCCGGCCACCGTGCGGGTGATCGACGGGGTTCATGACTTCGCCGCGCACCTTCGGGCGACGACCCAGCCATCTCGTCTTGCCGGCCTTGCCGTGCGACATCAGCTCGTGCTCCGCGTTGCCGACCACGCCGATCGTCGCCAGGCAGCGCCCGTGCACCCGCCGCATTTCCGTCGAGGCGAGGCGCAGGGTCACGTATTCGCCTTCCTTGGCCACCACTTCCGCCGCCATGCCCGCCGAGCGGGCCATCTGCCCACCCTTGCCCGGCACCAGCTCGATGTTATGGACGAAGGTGCCTAACGGCATTTCCCGGAGCGGGAGCGCGTTACCGGTGCGCACGTCCGAGCCCGGGCCGGAGACGATGTGGTCGCCGACCGACAGCCCCTTCGGGTGCAGCACGTAGCGCTTCTCGCCATCCGCGTATTCGACCAGCGCGATGCGCGCGGAACGATTCGGATCGTATTCGATCTCCTTCACGGTGGCGATCACGCCAAAGCGGTCGCGACGGAAGTCGACCTTGCGGTACATCCGCTTGTGGCCACCGCCGCGACGGCGCATTGCGATATGGCCGTGATTGTCGCGGCCGCCGCTCTTCTTGATCGGCTCCAGCAGGGACTTCTCCGGCGTCGACCGCGTGATCTCGGAAAAATCCGAGATCGAGCGGAAACGCGTGCCCTTGGTGACCGGCTTGAACTGTCGTATGCCCATGGTCGGCTCAGCCCTCGAATCCGTAGCCTTCGATGGTGTCGCCCTCGCGGAGCGTCACGATCGCCTTCTTCCAGTTCGGGCGGGTGCCCGGCTTGGCCTGTCCAACGCGGCGCGACTTGCCGCGCGCGTTCATCGTGTACACGGCCGTGACCTTCACTCCGAACAGCCGCTCGATCGCCTGGCGAATCGCCGGCTTGGTCGCGTCGGTCGCAACTTCGAACACGTATTCCCCGCGCGCCTGGTACGCCGCCGAGGTGCGCTCGGTGACGATCGGGCGGACGATGGTGCGATGTAGTGTGGACATGGCCTACTTCCCCTTCCTCTTCTTCTTGGGAGCGGCGGACTTCTTTGCCGCTGAAGACTTCTTCTTCTTCTTCTTCTTTGGAGCTGCCTTTGCCGCCGCCTTCTTCTTTGGCGCCGTCTTGGCCTTGGGAGCGGCCTTTGCCTTCTTCGCCGGCTTTTCTCCGCCTTCCGCGCTCGCCTTCTTCACCCGCTTCGCCGGCGTGCCTTCCTTCTCGGCCACTGGCGCCAGCGTCTGGCCGATCGCCGTCGCCTCGATCAGGACGACATCCGACCAGAGCAGGTGATACGTCGACACGTCGCTGTACGGCATCACCTCGACCCGGTCGATGTTCCGGCCGCTGAGGTAGACGTTAGGCTTGGCGCCGTCGGTCAGGATCAGGACCTTCTGGCCGTCGACGCCCATGCGCTGCAGCAGGCCGGCCAGCACCCTCGTCTTCGGCTCTTCGTAACCGAACTTGTCGATCACGAACACCGAGTTCTCGCGGGCGCGCGCGTTGAACGCGCTGCGGCGGGCGAGCGACTTCATCTTCTTCGGCACCCGCTGGTCGTAGTCGCGCGGGATCGGCCCGAAGACCGTGCCACCGCCGGGCCACAACGGCGAGCGGATCGATCCGGCCCGCGCGCGGCCGGTGCCCTTCTGCCGCCATGGCTTCTGGTTGCCGCCGACGACGAAGCCGCGCGTCTTGGTCTTGGCGTTGCCCTCGCGCTGGTTGGCGCGATACGCCGTCACCACGCGGTGCATCACCGGCATGTTCACGATGCCGTCGAACACTTCCGCGGGAAGCTGGACCTGCTCCCGCGGCGTGCCTAACGCCGTGAACGCCGCTGCCTGAAAGTTCTCGTCTGCCATGATCAGCCTTGCTGTTTGCGCACGAGCACGATGCCGTTGGTCGGACCAGCCACCGCGCCGCGGATGTAGATGAGATGACGTTGCGCGTCGATTTTCTCGACGCGGAGGTTGGTCTGGGTGTGTCGCTTGTTCCCGTACTGGCCGGGCATCTTCTTGCCCTTGATCACGCGCGACGGGTCCGTACCGGCGCCCACGGAACCGGGCCGCCGATGCTTGGTGTTGCCGTGCGTGTTCGGTCCACCGCCGATGCCGTACCGCTTCACGACGCCCTGGAAGCCGCGGCCCTTCGACGTGCCGGTGACCTTGACCATCTCACCCGGCGCGAAGATCGACACGTCGATGGCATCGCCGGCCTTGTATTCGGGGAGCTCGGTGCCCGCCGGCATGTCATCCAGGCGGAAGGCGCGCAGCGTACGCGGCACGACGGCGACACCAGCTTTCGCGGCGTGCTGCACCTCGGCCTTGTTCGCGCGACGACCACGTGGCGTGTGTTCGCCTTTTTTCGAGTCACGACGCGCCGTCTGCGAGCCGTAGCCAAGCTCGATCGCCCGGTAACCGGGCTTCACGCGCTCACCCGAGATCACCTTGGTGACCGGGTTCGGCTTTGCCTCGACAACCGTGCACGGCACCTGGTGCCCTTGCTCGTTGAAGACCTGGGTCATCCCCAGCTTCTTCCCAATAATTCCTAGCATGGTCTATTGAACCTTGATTTCAACGTCCACGCCCGACGGCAAATCGAGCTTCGTCAGCGCATCCACCGTCTGCGCGCGCGAATCGAGGATGTCGATCACGCGCTTGTGCGTCTTCAGCTCGAACTGCTCACGCGACTTCTTGTCCACGTGCGGCGAGCGCAGGACGGTCCAGCGCCGCGTCTTGGTCGGCAGGGGAATCGGGCCCGACACCTGCGCGCCGGTCTTCTCGGCCGTGCGCACGATGTCCGCCGCCGCGGCGTCAATAACCGCGTGGTCGAATGCCTTCAGTCGGATACGGATGCGTCCTGCCATGGGAGTGACTCGTGACTAGTGACTTGTGACTCGGCGGAACTCGCGACCCGGCAGTGCCGAGTCACGAGTCACGAGTCACGGTTGGTTACTTGAGAATCTTCGTTACCACGCCGGCACCCACCGTACGTCCACCCTCACGAACGGCGAACCGCAGCCCTTCATCCATGGCGATCGGCGAAATCAGCTCGATCTGCATCTGGATGTTGTCGCCCGGCATGACCATCTCGGTGCCGCCCGGCAGCTGGATCGAGCCCGTCACGTCCGTCGTGCGGAAGTAGAACTGCGGACGGTAGCCGTTGAAGAACGGCGTATGGCGTCCACCCTCTTCCTTGTTCAGGACGTAGACCTCGGCGTCGAACTTCGTGTGCGGCGTGATCGAGTTCGGCTTGGCGAGCACCATGCCGCGCTCGATTTCATTCTTGTCCACGCCGCGGAGCAGCAGGCCGACGTTGTCGCCCGCGCGCCCTTCGTCCAGCAGCTTGCGGAACATCTCGACGCCCGTGACGACCGTCTTCTTCTCGGCGTTGAAGCCGACGAGCTGGAGTTCCTCGCCCGTCTTGCACATGCCGCGTTCGATACGACCCGTCGCCACCGTGCCGCGGCCCGTGATCGAAAACACGTCTTCGACCGGCATCAGGAACGGCTTGTCGATCTCGCGCTTCGGTTCCGGGACGAAGGTGTCGATCGCGTTGTACAGCTCCTCGATCTTCGACACCCACTGCGGGTCGCCCTGGATCGCCTTGATGGCCGAACCACGGATGACCGGCGTGTCGTCGCCCGGGAACTGCTGCGCGCTCAGGAGCTCGCGCACCTCGAGCTCGACGAGGTCGAGGAGCTCGGGATCATCGACGAGGTCGCACTTGTTGAGGAAGACGACCATCGACGGCACGTTCACCTGCCGCGCCAGCAGCACGTGCTCGCGCGTCTGCGGCATCGGGCCGTCCACCGCCGATACCACGAGGATCGCGCCGTCCATCTGCGCCGCACCCGTGATCATGTTCTTCACGTAGTCGGCGTGTCCGGGACAGTCGACGTGGGCGTAGTGGCGATTGGCCGTTTCGTATTCCACGTGCGACGTCGCGATCGTCAGGATCTTCGTCGGGTCACGACGGCCCTGGGCCGCTGACGCCTTTGCCACTTCGTCGTAGCTGATGTACTTCGTTCCCCACCCCTTGTCGGCGGAGATTTTGGTCAGCGCGGCGGTGAGGGTCGTCTTTCCGTGGTCGACGTGGCCGATCGTGCCCACGTTCACATGCGGCTTGTTCCGCTCGAACTTTGCCTTAGCCATTGGTACGGTCCGGTGATGGTTGAAACCAGATAGAGGATGAAAGGTGGGAGATGGGAGGCGCCCATCCCGCCACTCTCATCACCTGCTTGTGCCCTTCGCCTTGCTCACGATCTCTTCTGCCTTGCTCTTCGGTACTTCGTCGTAATGCGAAAACTCCATCGAGTACACCGCGCGACCCTGGCTCATGGAGCGGAGCTTGGTGGAGTACCCGAACATCTCACCCAGCGGCACCGTCGACGCGATCACCTGCGCCTCGCCGCGCTGCATCATGCCGCCGATCTTGCCGCGGCGTGCCGACAGGTCGCCTAACACGTCGCCCATGTACGCCTCGGGTACGACGACTTCGACTTTCATCATGGGTTCGAGGATCACCGGATGCGCGCGAGCCGCGCCTTCCTTGAATGCCATCGAACCCGCAATCTTGAACGCCATTTCGCTCGAGTCGACTTCGTGGTACGAGCCATCCGTCAACTCGACCTTGATGTCGACCATCGGGTAGCCGGCCAGGATGCCGTTTTCCAGCGCTTCCTTGATCCCCTGTTCGACGGGACCGATATACTCGCGCGGAACCGTGCCGCCCACAACCTTGTCCTCGAAGTGGAAGCCCTGGCCGGGCTCCATCGGGGCGATGTTGATGACGACGTGGCCGTATTGGCCCTTGCCGCCTGACTGGCGGATGAACTTCCCCTCGACCTTCTCGACCCGTTTCCGGACCGTTTCGCGATAGGCGACCTGCGGCCGGCCGACGTTCGCATCGACCTTGAACTCGCGCATCATGCGGTCGACGATGATCTCGAGGTGCAGTTCGCCCATGCCGGAGATGATCGTCTGTCCCGTCTCCACATCAGTGTGCACGCGGAACGTCGGATCTTCCTCGGCCAGCTTGTTCAGCGCGATGCCCAGCTTGTCCTGGTCCGCCTTGGTCTTCGGCTCGATCGCCACGTCGATGACGGGCGCCGGGAACTTCATCGCTTCCAGGATGATCGGCTTCTCGTCGTCGGAAAGCGTATCACCCGTACGCGTGTCCTTGAGTCCGATCGCGGCCGCGATGTCTCCCGCGCGCACTTCCTCGATCTCTTCACGCTTGTTGGCGTGCATCTGCAGCAACCGGCCGACGCGCTCGCGCTTGTCCTTCGTCGAGTTGTAGACGTAGCTGCCCGACTTGAGCATGCCCGAATACACGCGGAAGAACGTCAGTTTTCCGACGAAGGGGTCGGTCGCGATCTTGAACGCCAGCGCCGCGAAGGGTGCCTCGTCCTTGACCTCGCGCTGCTCGAACGTCTCGTCGTGGTGCGGCAGATGCCCTTCGATCGCGGGCACATCGACCGGCGCCGGCAGGTAATCCAGTACCGCGTCCAGCAGTGCCTGCACACCCTTGTTCTTGAAGGACGCACCGCACAACACGGGCACGAACTGCATCGCAATCGTCGCCTTGCGGATCGCGCGGCGGATTTCCTCGACGGTGAGCTCCTGTCCCCCGAGGTACTTCTCGAGCAGCTGCTCGTCGTGCTCGACGGCGGCTTCGATCAACTCATGCCGGTACTGTTCCATCTTGTCCACGAACTCCGGCGACACGTCGACGATGTCGAACGTTTTGCCGAGTGTCTCCTCGTGGAAGATGTATTCTCTGCGCTCGATGACGTCGATGTGCCCGGTGAAGAGCTCACCCGTTCCGACCGGCAGCTGAAGCGGGAAGGCACGCCGGGACAGGCGGTCGCGAATCATCGCCATGCAGCGATCGAAGTCAGCGCCCACGCGGTCCATCTTGTTCGCGAAGATCATTCGCGGCACGCGGTACCGGTCCGCCTGGCGCCATACCGTTTCGGTCTGCGGCTCGACGCCGGCGACCGAGTCGAGCAGCGTCACGGCGCCGTCGAGGACGCGCAGCGACCGCTCGACTTCGACCGTGAAATCAACGTGGCCCGGCGTATCGATGATGTTGATTCGATACTCGGGCCCCTCTCCACCATCAGTGCTCGCACCATGGCGCTGCCAGAAGCACGTGGTCGCGGCCGATGTAATCGTGATGCCGCGCTCCTGCTCCTGCTCCATCCAGTCCATGGTGGCGGCACCATCATGGACCTCGCCCATCTTGTGGGACTTCCCCGTGTAATAGAGGATGCGCTCGGTCGTGGTCGTTTTCCCGGCATCGATGTGGGCCATGATGCCGATATTCCGATAGTGCTCGAGCGGTGTCGATCTTGGCATTCGTGTCGTGTATCCGTCGTCGGCTTTCGCCGTTCAGTTCCTGCTGCCCGTTTACCTGCCTGCCGTTCTGCCCGGAAATACAAACGCGGGTGGACCAGGGCATCCCTTGAAGCAGGGATCGGTATCCATCCGCTCTCGCCGGGTGCTTTTCGCCACTGTCGCGCGAAAGGGGACCCAAGGCGCGCTGGAAACAGCTCCAGCGTTGAATTGTCCTGCGTCGCTTTTCGGGAAAGATCGAACCGTTCAGCTGGATCCCGGATCCTGGGAAAGCGATCCCCGCGTACGTCGCGGTCCCATAGGGGCCGACGCGCAGCCGTCGGCATTTCCATCAGCGACCCGTAAACGGCGGGGCGGCTATCAGGAGCCGCATAATTTGGACAGGCGGTCAGCCAAAGTCAACGAGCCAGAACTACTTACCGCAGCCTGGAGGCCAGACGTCCTTCCCTTCTGGCCTCTGGCGTCTGGCGTCTGGCCTCGGGCCAGGTCTCTGGCTTAGTACGTCGAGAGCGTGCCGGCTTTCTTCGCGTAGGTCAGGGCTATGCTGAATGCGGCGAAACCGAGAATAAGGGTGAAAACCCCCATCGCGGCCAGGATCGCGAGGTCATTCGCCACCGCCCCCACCCCGTCTCCGAGCAGCAGAATTCGACGGAGCGCCCGAAGCCCGTAAGCAAGCGGCGTCGCATCGGCGATGGTCCGGAGCCACGAGGGGATCGCCGAAACGGGATAATAGACACCCCCGAAGAAGATCGAGACGGTCGTCACGATCTGGGTCAGCGGTCCCGCGGTCCGAAACACCATGATCAGCCCCGACCCGATGAGACCGATGCCCCAATGCACCGCGAACAGCAGCAGGATGATGAGCAGTGCCGGTATGGCCTGGCTCCAGACGATGGCCGCGCCGAGGAGCCACCCCGCCGCGACCATGACCGTGGCCCGCACCGTGGCAAGGATCAGCGGGTACGCGGTGAGCCCGAGCAACAGTGACGGCACCGGCGCGCGGGTCATCAACAACGACTCGAAATAGCCGTTCGAGATCCCGGTGGCGATGGTGCCTTGCAGCGAGGCAATTCCCGTCGTCACGAACATCAGGGCGATCGAACCCACCAGCAGGAACGAGAAGTACTGTTCCGACTCCGCCGTGATCGTGCCGGCCATCGTCTCCTGGAGCGCGTTCGCGATGAAGTAGATCGGGATCACGGTCAGCAGCAGTCCTCCCGCCTGCATAACGAGTGACACCCGGTAACTCTTCGCCTGGTACCAGGACGCGCGCGCGAGCGCGCCGACGGCGCCGGTCATGATGTCCTCCCGCGCCGCACGACGCCTTCGATGAGGTCGGCGAGGGACGGTCGAACAGGTTCAAATGCCGCGATCCGCACGCCGTGGCTCGCGAGCATCGACAGCACGCCCGCCGGGTCGTGATCCGGGTTCATGTGCAGGATCAGGTCGTGCCATTCGTCGCGGGACTCGTGACTCGTGACTCGTGACTCGGCGGCCACTCTCGCCTCTGGCCTCTGGCCACGGGCCTCTGGCCTCTGGCCTCTGGCCTCTGGCCTCTGGCCTGCGGCCTGCAGTCGACTGACATCGATCCCATGCGCCCTCAGCTCCTGGATGGCGGCATGATCCGGCTGTGTCGTCGACAGGCGGTACCGCACGCCCATGAACTCCCGCGAGAGCTGCTCCGCCACCCCGCTCGCCAGCAGCCGGCCGCGGTCGAGCACCGCGACGCGGTCGCAGAGCTCGAAGGCCTCCTCCGCGTTATGCGTCGCGAGAATCACCGCACAGCCACGCTCTCGCGCCAGTTCGTCGCGCAGGAATGTCCGGAACTCACGCGCCGAGATCGGGTCGAGACTGCGGGTCGGTTCGTCGAGCAACAGCAGCCGCGGCCGCGTCAGCAAAGCCCGCGCGATCAGGAGACGCTGCAGCATTCCGCTCGAAAAGTCCCCGACCAGCTTAGCCCCGGTGTCCTGCAGTGCGACCGCGGACAACACGTCATCGATGCGCGTCGCGCGTTCGGCGCGGGGGACGTCCTGCAGGTCCGCGTACACCTCGAGGTTCTGTCGCGCCGTCAGCCGGTAGTACAGGCTGCGCTCCATCGCCAGGCACGGGGACACCAGCGTCCGCGCCATTACCGCATCGCGCACAACGTCGTAGCCGTCGACCGACGCCGATCCACTGTCGGGAATGATCAGTGTGGACAGCATCTTGAGGAGCGTGGTTTTCCCGGCCCCGTTCGGGCCGAGCAAGCCGACGAATTCCCCGGCGGCCGCCGTGAAAGACACGTCGGACACCACGGTGACCGTGGTGCCGGCGAAGGGATGCAGAAGGGTTTCGCGCAGGCCACGACGGGCCGGAAAGCGCTTGGTCAGGCCGTCAACGCGAACAACGATCTGCCCGGTCTCCTCATCGAGCGACGGCCGCGGTTCGACCGCGGAGACGGTCACGCGGGATCCCTCGTGTCGCCCCCGTGCCACTCGAACAGCTTCTGCGCGACGCCTTCCACCCGGTCGAGGTCCCGGACCACGTGCAACGCATACACCGGCACGGCCTGCGCGATCTCCGCCGCGCGGGTCAGCACCACGGGCGACTCGGCGCCGGTCAGCACCGGCCCGAGCTTCGCATGCATAACGAGTGAGATGGTCGCCGTCACGGTGTCGAGTCGATCGCGCGCCGCCGCGGCCCCATCGGGAAGCTCGGTGACCGGATTGAGGACGTAGGCCGCGCGGAACGGAACGGAGCGTGTCTCGACCTGTGACGCGTCGAGCTGGTCCATCTGGTACTTCCGCACGGTTCCCGGTGCGTCCTGCTCGCGGCCGAACAACCGTGCCGCGGCGTCACTCCACAGCTTGAGGCGCGGCAGCCCCGGGGACAGGTGCGGCGGCGCACCGGGGCGCACCGGCACGGTGTCATCGCTCAGCGCGCGCGCACCCGCCAGCACCAGCGCGCTGCATAACGTCGACTTTCCGTGTCCCTTCGGCGCCAGGAACGCCACGCCCCCGCCATGGATCGAGACCGCGCTCGCGTGGAGCGAAAAGACGCCGCCGGCGTGCAGCGCGAGCGCCAGCACGCGACTGGTGATGTCAGCCTGGGCCGAGGCCACCACCACGTTAGGCGGCCGGTGCCAGGTGATGACCGAGCCGTCAGCGGATACGTCGAACCGACCGGTGTCATCGAACACGAGACCGAGGCCGTCGGGTCGACGGAACCCGCGCACCATCGTCTCACCGAATACGGTGTCGGTGCCAAGCAATTCCCCCTCGGGCATGGCCGAGCCATCGACCACCCGCAACGTCCAGTCGGGAGCACCGCCTGCGCACTCCGGAAGTTCCGCCAGCGGCAGGTCGGAACGCAGCGTGCCGCCGAACAACTCGTAGAGTTGGGTCATTCGAGTTCGGCTACCCGGATGTCCGGCATGGGCACGAAGCGAGCAACTGCCGCGGGATCGTCACCCACAACTTCGCCCGCGTATTCGACCCAGGCGTGGGCACGGAACCGGCCGTCCGTCAACTGAACGCCGACGCGCACCTGCGCGCCGGCAATGCCCGCCGCATCAAGCATCTTTCGCAGGGCGCGTGACCGCACGAGACATTTCGGACGAAATACGCCGAATGCCGCGGCCCGATTCACCGCCAGTGCGATGCGACGCGCGTCTTCCACCTGATTGGTCCCCGGCACTGCGACGTCCACCGGGTCGTCGCGCACCATCCCACCAGTGGGCAGTGACCGCATGTCGCGCTGCGCGCGGAGGAGCGCGGCCTGGGCGCGCATCATGTCCGTCCAGTCCCGCCAGCGAAGGGCGCGGAGCTTGGGGAATGACTTACGGTATCTGGCGATCTCTCCGCGCAGGTGTCTCCAGGTGCGCGACGAGACCGTTGGAGAGGAGCTCTGTGAGGAACCGCTCGACGTCGGCCCTGATCTGACTGGCGGGGACGTCATGGTACTGCGACGCCAGGATCGCGACCATTTCTTCCACCGTGCGCGTTGCTGGCGGAAGCAATTCCCAGATCCGTGCGCCTACGACACCCACACCGAAATACACCTCGGTCTCGGTGGAAAAGAGCACTCCGCCCTCCGGTAATCGCCGGAAGATTGCGCTCGGACTGGGGGAAGGAAGCGAAGAGTTCTTTTCGGACATTGCGTGATCTGGAGGTGAGTTGTGCACCCCAACCGGCTTTGCTGAGCGCCGGAATCGAAGTTGAATCACGCACACACCGCCCGTGACTGCGCCACGGGGAAACGTATTCGCGTTCCGCGGCTTGAAAAGATCCCGCGCGCAAAAGAGTCACCGCCAGTGCGAGTGGACCACGCACGCTATCCACGCCTGAACAACCTGAGGAAATAGGCGCAAGTCTTGAGCGCCGCCCGCAATGCTCCGCGAGGCTGTCTCGGCACCGTGCCCTCACCGGGTACTTCAACAGCACCTTCATTCCACAGCTCGTCAGCTTCTGCTGACGTCGTCCGCTCCTGCATCGCCGTGAACCAGAGCCACCGTCTCGCGCGCTGCGCGACCGATGCTTCTGTATTCAGGTTCGTGATCTGCGTCGCGAAGTGACGCTCGAGCAGCGGTCCGTACCTGCCGCCATCCAAAGGATCGAGCCGCTTGAGGATTTCGTCGGCGACCGGCAGGTCAGCAACTGCTCGACCGAGCCGCAGCGTCCAGTAACTGGAGAGTTTCGACCGCCGGGACGAAGCGGATGCCAGAAATCGATCCCAGTCAAACTTCTCATCCGCCAGAATCGAATGTACGTCGGCGTAGGCGTGCCACGCACCGCGATGCAACTTGTTCGACCACGCGAAGTGAAGGCAGGCGTGCAGGAGGAGATCCTCGACTGACGGCACGCGCACGGGCGTGTCGCCCACCATCACGACGCGAGAGCGCGCGATAAAGGCGGGAACGTCGATGCCCATCCGGTCGACGCCGGTGAGCAACGTGCGATGCAGCTCGAGGCCCACCTTCACGCCGTCGGGGTCCAGCAGGGGCGCCAGATGGTGGTGCGCTTGATACAACTCCTGCGTCCACGACTCATTGACCAGCGTCCAACCATTTCGCCGGCAGATCTGCCAGGCGACTTCTGGTGAACCACGGATCACGAGCAGGTCGATATCTGACATCGTGCGCGGCGTTGGTCGCGCAACTGCCCCAGCCAGCATTGCAGCGCCCTTCAACGCCAGCACCTCAATTCCTTCCTTCGACAGTTCCCTGATGACCCGCGCGGTCAACGAACGGATGTGGTAGCGACGGAAGTCATTGAGCACCGCGACCGATTGCAGGATCTCGGCTTCGGCGGGCAAATCCGGAAATCTCGAGACAACGTCCCAGAGACCCGGTGTGGCGTGTGACTCGATCGCGAGGCGAGTGAGCTCGACCCAGTTGATATCCCCGGCCATGAGTCGGCGCACTGACTCGCGCGCGGGATCGCCGCGACTGGCCGCAAGCAGCAGCGCCATTTCGGGGGACCCAATGGAGTCGAGTTTCATGGCAGTGCCCACTGTCGGTCCCAGCCGGCTGACTCAGGCAGAATGTCGGAGAGGATTGTAGCGGAGGCTCGGTGAACGCGCGACGGTTTTACGCCGTTGTCAGGCCGCGCGCGGGAGGTCAGCCAAGCCGTTTCCCACGAGCTCGTCAAGCAGACGCCGCACGTCAGCCGAGATCTTGCCGAGGTTGATATCCGGGTACTCCGCCGATAACTGTGCAACGACCTCCTCTTCATTCGTGCAAACGGGAGGCAGGAGCTTCCAGATCTTCGCTCCGATCGGATTCAGGCTGAAGTACACCTCGGTTCGGGTACAAAAGAGAATCGCGCCCTCAGGGAGGTCTTTGTAGATCACGGTCGTCCGCGGTCTCGGCAGCACGAATGGCATTGGACTCCGGATAGCTCGACAGCTCGCTTCCACCCTCCTAGTGGACGTCTGGAGGGTCCAGAAGGCAATGCAAAGGATGACTTTATGCGCTCACCATATGCTGTGATGTAGAGCGATTCTGCCAAGCTCGACGAGACGACTGTAGTGCGGACCCGCAACAAAATGCCGCCACGACCCCACAAGCGGGGTGTGGCGGCGAGACTAACGAGCGCGAGGGTGTCCGACGCTCAAGAGCCTTCCGTAATAGCTGGCCGCCTGGTGACCCGGGCGGCACCTTCGGCCCGTCCTGCGGCTACTGCCCAGCTCACTTCCAGTTCCTTCTACCGCCTGATGTTACGAGCGGACTTCCGGGCAACCGTCATTGATACCGTTCGGGAAAATCGAATCGAACGTATTGAGGGTCTTGCCGGTGTAGGGTGCCGTCGTCAAGCATGTTTGCTGAGTCAGGTCCCGGAACTGGCCGTACTTTACAAGTCGAGGAGCTTCGTACATGGAGCCTCCTAAGGGTGACACGGGGTTACTTGCAAGTTCAATACCATCACAGGTATTTCCTGAGGGACGTTACCTGCGGGGCCAGATTATCGCTCCAACTCCTGAGCCGCAAGCCAACGTTCGGCTTCCAGAGTCAGCTGTAGCAAGGCCCCTGCCGCATGCGTTCCTGTTGTCTGGTACTCTCCAATCGCCTTTTTGAGCGCCTCTTCGTCAATCACGCCCAGGGTGGCCAAGCGACTTGGCCCGCCGCTGAAGTATCGGTCGAACTCGCCTCGAGCACGGGCGATCATTTCACGCCGGAAATAGTCGACGGGGGTTCCGGTTTTCCTGCCTCGAGGCTGCAGCACTTCGCTCGGGAGCAGGTCACGCATGGCGCGACGAAGTAGCACTTTGCTGTCCGATCCGCCGAGGCGTTCGTTTAACGGGCGGCTGGCCGCAAATTCGATTACGCGCCTGTCGAAGAGCGGAGAACGAAGCTGAAGGCCTTCGTCGAGCGCAATTGCGTGGTTCCACGCCATGGCACGCGCTACCAGTGGCGTGGTCAGCACATCGCGAGTCTCCCACGCCGAGATGCCCTCGTCCGGGTGACGCGTCTCCATCGCCTTCGATTCGCGGTACAAACCCGGCGTTACACGAACCCACGGTGGTGTAGCAGCATCCCAGAAACCGTGGAGTGGGCGCCCTCTTACTGACCCGATCCAGTTCAGTGTCGCAGCAGAGAACTGCGGAAGGATTACCGACCTGGCAAAAATCCAGGGATGACGACGACCCCACCCCCGCCAATCGTTCCACAGCAAGCCGATGCGACCCGCCCTGACGTGATCAGCCAGGATCGCGGCGGTCGAAACGGTGAATACGTGGTCACCTCCGGCACCATCGAGTGCGACCCGCACGTTGAGCTTGCGACTCTCCCGGCATAACGAGCGGATTTGCGACTCGAATGGATGGACGCGCGGATCATCGCGCACTGCGGCTCGCCGATCCGCATCTTCGAACAATCGAATCTGATCGACGGGGAGCCAGTGCACGTCGGTGTTCCATCGGCGGGCGATGGATTCAACCAGCTTCGACTCATCTCCGGTGTCGCCTTCCGGATACCGCAGAGAAATGGGACGAAGGCGGGCTGACGGTTGCTTGCGGCGATCGAGGCCCGCGCGGCCGGCCGCAAAAACGGACGTGGAATCCCAGCCCCCACTCATCCAGACGGCCGCCGCTCCCGTGTCGGGCAGTCGCTCGAGAACCGCTGCTTCGATGATCGAACGCAATTCGTCCGCGGCGGCATCTGAAGGTGTCTCTTCCCAGTTCGACGAGAAAGGTGGCGGCACCCATTGGTCCACGAGCGTCAGCCGAGCCGAGTCGAACGCCAGCGTTCCCCCGCCTGGTACGACGGAAACGCTGTTGAACACGGTGCGATAGTCGTGTCCGTGCAGACCGGAAATGGCTGCGGCGATAAAGTCGGTATCGAGTGAGTCCGAAACACCGGGATGGGCAATCACGGCACGCGGCGACGACGCAGCGACCAGCGTGCCATCGGACGCAACGCTGTACGCGAGTGATCTCTTTCCGATGAAGTCTCTCGCGAGCAGTACGCGGCCGCTCGGTCGATGCCGGGCGACAATGGCGAAATCGCCCTCGACGTATCGGGCAAACTGGTCGCCCCAGGTTCGGAGTGCGGCGAGAAGGAGCTGTCCAGAAGCAGCGTGCGGATCAGCGACGCGACTCCCAAGCCTTCGGCGAAGATCTGGGACATAGTAGAGCGACGCATCGGCCGCGACGACCCAGTCCTCACTCACGGTGAGCGCTGGTCCGACCCAGCCAAACTCGTCGGCGTCCCACTCGTGCCGGCGTGAGGCCATGAACGCGCCGGCGGACGCGAACTGCTCCGGAATCGCCGTTCCGCGATTCCGCATCCTGGACAGCATGGTCGCGAAGTACGGGGAGGCCGCCGAGTCTGCGGCCTTCGGCCCGAAAACGCCAACGAGCGCCGTCATCTCCCCCGGATGTGAATCGGGCCGCTGGTTAGGCGGCCCGTGGACTTACCAGCGATAGTGCGCGAACGCCTTGTTGGCCTCGGCCATTCGATGGGTGTCTTCCTTTTTCTTTACCGCGTTGCCTTCGCCCTTTGACGCCGAGATCACTTCTGCCGCGAGCTTCTCGGACATCGACTTTTCGTTGCGCTCACGCGAATAGAGAATCAGCCAGCGCATCGCCAGTGCAGTGCGACGATCGGGGCGTACTTCGACCGGAACCTGGTACGTCGCACCGCCGACGCGGCGGCTCTTGACCTCGACAACCGGCTTGAGGTTGGTCAGCGCCTGCTTGAAGACGTTGACGCCCGGCTGGCTGGTGCGGGATTCGACGAGATCCATCGCCCCGTAGAAGATTCGCTCGGCGACGGCCTTCTTCCCCTCGTACATGAGGGAGTTGATGAACTTGGAGACGGTCTGGCTATCGTAGCGCGCGTCCGGGAGCACCGGACGGCGGACAGTTTTCTTGCGGCGACTCACTTCTTCCCTCCGGTGCCGGCCTTGGGCTTCTTGGTTCCGTACTTCGAGCGACTGCGATTGCGACCCGAGACGCCTGCGGCGTCCAGTGTTCCGCGCACGATGTGATAGCGTACGCCCGGCAGGTCTTTCACACGACCGCCGCGTACCAGCACGATGGAGTGTTCCTGCAGGTTGTGTCCTTCACCCGGGATGTAGGCGATCACTTCGAACTGATTCGTCAGGCGAACCTTCGCGACTTTTCGCAGCGCCGAATTCGGTTTCTTGGGCGTGGTGGTGTAGACGCGCGTGCAGACGCCGCGACGGAAAGGATTCTGCCGCAGGGCGGGTGTTTTGCCCTTGGCGGCCACGGCGCGACGCGCGCGCCGGACGAGCTGGTTGATGGTCGGCATTCAGTTGTGGCTCAACGAAAAAACACGCCCCGAAAGGCTGGGGCGGAGAAGACGGGAATGATAGGCGCTCGACTGATCCGGCGTCAAGGCAGGGGAACGCGCAAGTCGAGAGCTTTCATGGTTTTCCGACGAGGGCGCATGGGGTGTGGGGCATGGGGCACGGGGCATGGGGCATAGTGTTCGCACCCTCCGCACCCAACGCACCCTCCGCACCCTACTCAAAGAGCTCAACAGGGTCTGCGCTCGCGAAATCATACAGGAACGTCCCGATTGCCTCCGTCACCGCTGCAAAATACGCGGCTCCCTTTGCCGCGGTCGACTTCGAAGGATCCCCAACTCCCGTGTCGCTCGTAACCTTCGTCCACGGTCGCGGCATCCACGCCCAACCTTCGCGAAGCGCTGCGATGCGATGGCGTTTTGCTTTCCCCGACCCGGCCGAGTTGAGCGGCCTCACGAGATCCGGACGCAGGTGAAGCATTACGCTGGTTTCCAGTTCCCCAGCGTGGTCACCCGCATGCTCAAAGAAGTCAGAACTCGGAATCACCTGCCACCAGTTCACCTGTGCCAGCAGGATTGACGTTGTTGGTTGGATCTCCCGGATGATCTGCTTGAAATCGTTTCCACCGTGCCCGTTCAGGATCACCAGCTTGCGAACGCCATGATCCGAGAGTGAAGGCAGCAGGTCGCGAATGACGGCAGCCTGTGTACTCGGCATCATGTTCAGGCAGTACGCAACTTCGCGTTGACCGGTGTTCACACCGAACGGCACACACGGCAGGACGATGACCCGGGCACCGCGCTGCCAGGCCAGCGATGCAGCACGGGCCGCGACCGATTCACTCTCGACGTTGTCCGTCGCGTAAGGCAGGTGTGTGTTGTGCGCTTCCGTCGCGCCCCACGGGAGTACAGCGACCTCGAATTTCGCCGACCTGACGTCGGCCCATGTGCATTCGCCGAGTATGTAAGGTCGAGGGGCAGCGTCAGGGTTCGTCAACTGACGCCTTTGGGCTTCGTGTACGTGTCGAGCCAGCGCAGTTCGTTGATCATGCGGTGCACCACGTTCCACGACCCGCTGATGCTGTGGGGCATGCCCTTGTACTGGATCATCTTCGCGGGGACGCCGTTCTTCTTGAGCGCGACGTACATCTGCTCGGCTTCCGAGTACGGCACGCGCTGGTCGAGCTCACCGTGAATGAAGAGCGTCGCGGCCCGCGCGTTGCCCGCGTACGTCAGCGGAGACTGCCGGATCATGTTCTTGAGCGCGTCCTCCTCCCACGGTTTGCCGTAGAACTCCGTCTCCTTCGTGACCGCGATGTCGGCGGTGCCGTAGTCGCTCACCCAGTTCACGATGCCGGCGCCGACAGCGGCGGCCGCGAAGCGCTCCGGGTACTTCACGATGAGCCAGTTGCTCATGAAGCCACCGTACGAATGCCCGATGGTGGCGACGCGATTGCGATCGATCGGGTACTTCGCGATGGCGTGGTCGATTCCGGCAATCACATCCTCGCCGTCGCGATCACCCCACGCCCCCCAGGTTCCCCAGAGGAATTTCTCGCCGTAGCCGGTTGAGCTACGGAAGTTGACTGTCAGAACGAAGTAGCCATTGGCAGCCAGCAACTGGTTCTTGAAGTCGAAGCTGTAGCCGACGGCGCTATGCGGACCGCCGTGATTGTTCACCACGAGCGGATAAGGACCGGCGCCTGGGCGATATCCGTGCGGCGCGAGGAGCCACCCCTCGATCATCGTACCGTCCTTGCTTGCATAACGAACGCGCTCGCCCGTGCTCAACGCGACCTCGTTCGTGAACGGCAAACTGATGTTGGTGAGCTGGCGTTCGTTGCGACCGTCGATGTCCGCGACGTGAATCTCGGCGGGGCCTTCGATCCTGCCGACAGTAAATGCCATTTTCGTCATGCCGCGATCAAACGAGATCGCGTTGATGCGTCGCTCGCCGCTCGTGACCTGCTCGACGGCGCCCTCGGGGACGGCCACGCGGAACAAGTGCGTCGTCCCGCCGACGCCACCGGTGAAATACACGTGTTTTCCGTCCGGACTCCAGCGCGGCGAGGAGGGGAGATAATCCCAGCTTGCGGTCAGGACGCGCTCCGTGCCCCCGTCGGGGGAGATGATGACCAGGTCAGTCGCGCCGCCATGATTGAGTTTCTTCGCGATGACCACGTCCGTCGCCAGCTGGTGCGTCGAGAGGATCCATCGACCGTCGGGCGAGAAGAGCGCCCCGGTGTGTTCATGATCGCCATCACTCGTCAGGCGGCGGACAGCGCCGTCGGTGGAGACGGTCCAGACCTGGGGGGCGCCGTACGTGCGCTCGTCGCGGTATTGCGAATCGGCCGTAAATGCCAGCGCGGTTCCGGCGGCGTTCCAGTTCGTGGCGCTTGGCCGAAGGCCGAGTTTCGTCAGTTGCTTCTCGCCACCGCCGTTCGATGACACGAGCACGATCTCCTGCGGCGGACTGACGTACGGGTCCGCGTTGTCAGGCGCCGGAAACGGCGCGCCGTCGCGCTGGAAGTTGAGCCAGTCGAACTGGACGCCCTGGAACCGTTCGTTGTGTCGCTTCTCGAAGTCTGTTTGAACCGCGGGCGCCGGCGCGGGTGGCGGGACGGCGCGGACCACCGCGCTCCAGCGTCCGTCGGGACTCGTCAGTCGGATCTCTCCTCCTCCACCCGCGCGCCCGCCGCGGCCGGAGCCGGCCGCAACTGGTCCACCGTCGGTGCGGCTGGACGTCGCGGGGTCGTAAATCCAGGCGCGACCTCCGGAGTTGAACCGCAATTTCCCGTCGGCGTTCCACTGCGGATTCGTCGCGTGTGAGCCGGCAGCGCTCACGCGGGTCATCGTTATGCCGCCGGTCGACGATGAGAGCCACACCTCGCTGCTGTCTCCGTTGGTGGCCTCGACCCGCCGACTGACGGTGAACGCGACCGACCGGCCGTCAGGCGACATCTGCGGCCCGCCGACGTCGAGGACACGATAGTGGTCCTCGATCGACAGCGGCCGTCCCGGCGACTGCGACGCTGCAACGTCAGCGGTACAGAGCAGTGCCGCGACCGTGAGCAACAAATGTGCGCGCTTCGACATTGCTCCTCCGAAAGACAACAGAAAAGTCAAAACATTTTGCACGCAGAGAACGCTGTGGAAGCAGAGGAGTCCCCCGCGTCCTTTGCGCCCTCTGCGCGTAAAGTGTTTTTCGGGATCCTCTACCGATAGTGATCCCGTCGGAGACGCTTACTTCCGCAACTTCGCCCCAGTCAACTGACCGAGCGCCGCGAGCGTGGTTTGCGCCGCGTTCAGCCCAAGGCGGAAATCCTTGTCGCTGAATGTGGCGAAGACATCCGTCGGCTGGTGCCAATGCGGGTCCCATCCCGCCCCGATGTGCGCACCGCGCTCGTTCTCGCGGAGGCTGATTGCCGGAATGATGTCCTGGAACGGTCCCGAATCGGTGTTCGTCATGTGCGGACCAACCGTCGCCGGATAGTCGGTCGCGTATTTGTTGTTCGCCTGGTGCAGCACGAAGGCGAGTTTCATCGACCCCTCCGCCATTTTCGAGTTGATCTGGAACTCGATATTGACGTCGGCCTCGGGTCGCTGATCCGGGCTCAGCGTACCGTCAGCCCGTGGCATCCCGTGATCGAACAGCATCATGTCGTGTTGGATCATGCCTAACCACTTCGGTTCCGGATATCGTCCCGAGCCCGGAGGATCTTCCTTCCCCTGAAGGACTTCGCGCTGGGCGACGTAGGCGCGAGCGCCGTTGAGACCCGATTCCTCGTTGTTCCAGAGCGCAAAGCGGATGCTGCGCTCCGTCTGCACGTCAGGCATGCTGAAGATGCGGGCGAGTTCCATCACGATTGCCGTGCCCGACCCATCGTCGTTGGCAGCCTCCCCCCAACCATGGCCGTCCATGTGACCGCCGACGATATACATCTCGTCAGGACGCGTCGTACCAACCTTGGTGCAATAGACCTCTTCGCGCATCCTGTTCACCGTGTCCGTCGGTTCGGCGTTCAGTGCACGCAGCCGTGGGTCGGGTTGTCGGAGCGAATCGTTGTTGACCCCCGTGCGGGCGCGGATGCCACGAATACGGCTGCCGCCCGATCCCGAGACGACACCGGTCACCGGACCGGTATTACGGCCACCGCCGCCACCGACACCGGCACGCCCTGCACCGGCTGCACGCCCCGAATCAGCACCCGCGCCCCCGCCACGACGACCAACATTCCCGGCACCACCACCTCTCGGGGCTGGCCTCGGCCACTCATAATGAATTCGCTCGGTATTCGTGCAGCCGTAACTCTTGAGCTGCGCCTCGATCCAGTCTATTGCATCCCGGTTCCGTTTCGTGCCCTGACGGCGATCGCCAAACTGTGTCAGTCCCTTGATCGTTGCCTTGTACTTCTCGAGATCGAGTCGCGCGACCATGTCGCGAATGGGATCCGTTGAATCGGCCGCGACAGGCGCGTTCTGAGCGCTCGCCGCGGTAGTCAGCGAAAGCGCGATACATGTGCTGAGGAATAGACGCATTTGGTGTTTGCTCGAGAGTCGAGGCTCGATCCTATGGTTGAATGGCCTTCGTATCGCGCTTCGGATTCTTGACATACACATCGAACCACGCGAACCACCGCGCCCACTGATCCAGGTCCGTCTGATAGGTGCCGACGCTGTGATCCTCGTACGGATACATGTACAGCGCGGCGGTCTTCCCGAGGCCCTGCAACACATGGAGCATCCGCGTCGAGCTCATCGGATGCGTACCCACGTTCTGGTCCTCGAGCGAGTGGTAGAGCAGCAGGGCCCCGCTCAGCTTGTCGGCGCGGAAGAATGGTGACATGTCGAGGTACGTGTCCATCGCGTCGAAGAAGTTGCGCCGTTCACTCTGGAAGCCGAATGGCGTCAACGTCCGGTTGTACATGCCGTCGCCGGCGATGCCTGCCTTGAAGTACGGCACGAGCGTCATCGCATTCACGGTGCTGAACGCCCCGTAACTGTGGCCGCCGAGTCCCATGCGGTCGCGATCGACGTATCCCGCTTCCACCGCGGCGTCGATCACCGCGTCGAGGTTCTCGCGCAGGTCCTGCGTATAGTTGTCGTTCATGCGGCCGGTGTCGCCGAGGATCGGGCTGTCCGGTTCGAGTAGTGCGTACCCCTGCGTGACCCACAACTTGATGGACGACGCGGGACGCGCCGGCGCGAGCACCGGGTACCGGTTGATGTTGACGTTGTACTTCGAGCGCTCGTAGTCGGCCTGCGTCGTGTATTCGCGCGGGTAGAACCAGATGATGCCCGGCAACCGCGTCCCGGGACGCCAGTCGGCGGGCAGCGTGACGTCGACCCAGAACTTCAGGCCATCGCGCGGACGCGTGACCAGCATCCGCTTTGACTGCGCCTGCGTGACTTCCGGCGCGACGTCCTTGTTGCTGGTCAACTTCGTGGTGGCGCCCGTCGCCACGTTCCTGAGCCAGGCGTCAGGCACCACGGTCCGCGACTCGTGCGTGTAGATGAACTGCGAGTAGTCATCGTCGAGCGCCGCCACGAATTCATCGTAGCCGTCGGCCGGCGCGTCGAAGATGCGCGACCGCTGACCGCTCTCGAAATCGAGCTTGTCCACCCACGGACGCGGCGCCTGTGTCTGCCAGTTGGCCGCCGGGTTGCGCGTTCCCGACAGGAACACCGTCCGTCCATCCGATGCCACGACGACCATCGACGACCCGCTCGGACCCATGCGTGTTGCCAGGGACCCGCCTAACGCCGTCGAATCGTCCCCCGCGGCACCGCCGCCGCCGGCACGGCCACCGCGGCCGCCGCCGCCCCCGCTCAACGTGACGCCACGGCCAAGGCTGAACCGGCGCGACGGATCGGCGACGCGGGTCGCGAACACCAGGCCGCTGTCGGCGACGAACATCGTCTTGCCGTCGACGCTGTACGCCACGGTCGTCAGGCGGCCGCTTCCCTCGAAAATCAGCTTCGTGTCGTTAGGCCCGTAAGGCGGCACCCAGCTCATGAAGCGCACGCTGCTCGGCGTGCGCACTCCCGCCGCACCACTGCGTCCGGCGTTCCCGGCGCCGCGTCCACCCGCCGCACGGCCTCCCGCCGCCGGCTCGGTGCCTGACGACGCGAAGACGGACTGGAGGTATACCAGCCCCGGGCCGACCGGATTCCACTGCAGGTTGCGCTTGCCGGTATCCGACGGAGCCGCAGCACCGCCGCGGCCGAATCCACCACCCGGCGCATCATCGTCGCCGGTTTCACCCTCGCGTAACGGCGTCCGGCCGAGTTCGGCGACCACCTTGCCGGCGCCGTCCCACAGCTGGTCGATCGACCCGAAGCTCGTGGTAGGCACTCGATACGAGAACGGCTCGGTCATGATCGAGACCCGGAAGTAGGCACCCTCCGGCGACGCGTCGACAGACCTGATCATGGCCGGCGCGCCGATCTTGCGCATCACCTTCGACTTCACGTCGATCTGCGCCAGCTGCCCTGTCGTGTAGAACTTGAGCAGCGCGCGATCGTGCGGATCCTCGAGCAGGCTCCAGTGAATGCGCTGGGGCATCGCCTTTCCTTCCGTGAGCCGGACCTGCGGTCCGTCCTCGATACCATCCGGTCCATGGGTCGGCGGAGCGCCGCGATTTTCGGGAAGCACCACCACGGCGATCGTCTTGCCGTCAGCGCTCCAGTCAACACCCGTTTCGAGCGTGGCGAGAAGGGGTGTCTTCGTCAGCTGCGTCGACTTCCCCGTCGCGACGTCCGCGACGTATGCGTGCGAGGCATCGTAAAAGTTCGCGACGTACGCGATCTGCGTTCCCGTCGGCGACCAGGTAACCGACGAAACCGTAGCGCCCTTCGGCACCTCGATGGACTTCGTCGTGTTCGTCCTGCCATCGACCAGTTGCAGCGCGGTACCGGCACGCATCGTCATCGAGCGAGCGCGATTCGCCTTTACATCAACAGCGAGACCCGCCAGGTAGACGTGCGACTTGCCGTAGTCGCGGATATCTCCGCGATCGGTCATCGCAGTCCGCACAAACCATTTCCGGTCGGGACTCTGGAGCGAGAAGGAAATGTCCGGACGCGGCGCGGTGATGATCCGCTCGACGACCGCTGGAGGCTTCACCCACCCCTCCTTCTTCAGAACCTCCTCCGGATTCCAGGAGTCCTGAGCGATCGCAAATGCGGGGAGTGAAGCGAGGGAAATC
>DASRPK010000115.1:0-10860 GCA_035646395.1 Gemmatimonadaceae bacterium
AACGGGTGGAACTGCTCGTCCGGGGTCCGGGAACGCCGGGCACACGCACCACGCTCCAGTCACTTCCCTACGACCGCTACATCCCCCAGACGCGGCCCAAGGATTGGAATCGCCCCCGTGACCTGCTCGCAATCCAGGTCACGCGCGACGCGCCTGTCGCACCGCTGTCCATCCCGACCAGCTTGCGCGCGGTGCCGATGATCGATACCTCACGCGTCGCCGCCCGGCGCGTCGTCTCGTTCAGCCAGGGAATGATCAACAACCGCCACTTCGATTTCGCTCGCGTGGATTACACCGCGAAGCTGGGCACAACGGAGATCTGGAAGGTCGAGAACCTGGTCGGCATGGACCATCCATTCCACATGCACGGGTTCCAGTTCCAGGTCATCGAGCGGAATGGCAAACCGGAGCCGTTCAACAGCTGGAAGGACGTCGTTAACGTGCGAAGGCAGGAAACGGTTCGGTTCGTCGTACGGTTTGACGATTTTCCCGGAAAGTGGATGTTTCATTGTCACATCCTGAATCACGAGGACCAGGGCATGATGGGCATTCTCGAAGTCAAACGATAAAAAGGAGGTTCGATGACACGGCCAAGGCCGGAACCGCGCACAGGGCTTCGCAGGGCCGCTTCAATGGTGGGACTCGCAGTTCTCGTTGCCGGATGTCAGCCGGCCGCTAGTGAAGGCGGATCAAGTGATAGTGGAACAATGCTTACCACCGCGGCGGATACGATTGCACTCGGCCGGAAAGTTGTGATGAGCAGCGGCTGCGGCGATTGTCATGGTGGTACCTCCAATCCCGGTGCTCCAAATTGGCTCGTGGGCTGGCGGGAAGGCACGGAGGACACGCTGTTCGCTGCGGCGTTCAGGATCCCGACGCCGATGGGGGTTTTCCAGACCCGGCCGCGGAACTTGACCCCGGATAACGAAACCGGCCTGGGACGATTCACCGAGCGGCAGATCTTCAACGCGCTACGGTACGGGCTGCGCCCGGGTGAAACGCCCGATGCTGACATCACAGGTGCGACACCAGGTCAGGGCAACTATCCAGAGAATCCCAAGTACCTCGCGCCGCCTATGCCGTGGCCGGCCTTCCGATACAAGCCCGACATCGAGATCTGGGCAATTGCCGCGTACCTGAAGCGCGGACTGAAACCGCAGGTGAACAAGGTCGAGCCGAGCGAGGGTCCGCCAGACTTCTGGGCTGGTCTCTATGGCATGTTCGGAGCGACGGGCGCGATGCAGACGCCGGCATTCCCGACTGATCGAGAGGCCGCTCTACCGCCTCAATAGGGGACCAGCACCAGCACGGTGCATGTAGCAGCAGCAATCAGCAATCAGCACGCAGCCAAATAAAACCGCGTGCATGGAGCCCGTCTCCATGCACGCGGTTTCTTACTTCAGCAGGTCTTAATGCAGCCCCACCACGCGCGTGGTCTGCAGCGTCAAGTTAGTTCCCGCTGGGAGAACACCCTCGACGTCCCCCATTCCGAGCGAGATGACCGTGCCGGCGGCCGCGCCGAGCGCACCACCGAGCAGGATCTTGTCGAGATCACCACCGCTGAGGATTCCGCCTAACACGGCGCCCGCGGCGGCACCGACACCGGCCTTCTTGATCGTCTCGTCGCGCGTATCAGCACCACGCGTCTCGAGATTCGTCGCCGTCACTTTCGCGTAGAGCGGGTGACTGGTGCCGTTCACTACGATGCGCTCGAAATCGATACGAATCGCAGCGGCGTCACCAGCGCGATCCGAGTTGTCGAGGCCCGTGACCTTGCCATACACTTTCGAGCCGGCCGGAACCGCGGTGGTACCATTGGTCGCGGTCACGGCGGTCGTCACCGTAGCGGTAAACGAGTCACCGACCTTGCTGGTCTTCGTCCCGATTTCCTGGTCGAGCTTCACATCGAGTGTCGTTCCACTTGGCAGCGACCGCGAATCCGCGGGCGATGAGCTAATTGCGACATCACCAGCCGATTCCACCGTTGCCTGACGAGCACATCCTGTCAACAGCATGCCAGCCACAAACGTGGCGGCCCATTTCGACGAATGCATCATGTCCTCCTCTTCAAAGGGGCGAATAAGCTCTTTACACGCCCCTTCGTGCTGCGGCTCATCAGTACCGTAGCCAAATTCACAGCAGCGACCGCTTCGACTCAGAATTCACGCTCTGATGCACGTTCTCTCACGCTCTCGTTGACGCTCTCATTCACGGTTCTCATTCACGCAGACTATTCACGCTTCTTGATTCCCGATCCCCGAAATGGACATCGCCTCAGAACGCCTCGCTCGATCGTTCCTGGTCGGATCGCCATGGAAGACCGCGCGACACCTCGTGCGCGCGCTCAGCGCAGTCCAAGCCCAGGATTATGAAGGCGCCAAGTGGGCGATTTCGCAGCGCACCTCGTTGAACGAGGAGGCGATCGAACGCGAGTTCACGAATGGTGCAATACTGCGCACGCACGTGTTGCGGCCCACCTGGCACTTCGTCGATCCAGCCGACATCCGCTGGATGCTCAAGCTGACCGCGCCTCGCATCATGACCATCATGTCGTCGTATGACCGGCAGCTCAACCTCGACGACAAGGTGTATCGCCGAGGCATCGCTGTCATTACGAAGGCGCTTCGCGACAACAATTACTTGACGCGGACTGAGCTCAAGGCCGTCCTCACGAAGGCGAAATTTGGTTCACTACCGGGTGAACGCCTTGCTCGCCTCGTTATGCGAGCAGAGCTTGATGCCGTGATCTGCAGCGGTCCTCGTCGTGGTAAGCAATTCACATATGCGTTGCTCGACGAACGTGCGCCGGCTGTAAAGCCGCGCGATCGCGACGCCGATCTCGAAGACCTCACGCTCAGGTACTTTCGCGGCCGCTCTCCAGCAACTGCACACGACTACGCCTGGTGGTCCGGCCTCGCCATGCGCGACGTGAAGCGCGGCATCGACATCGCCAGCCCGCACCTCGAGCAGGTGACCATCGACGAAAAGACGTACTGGCGCGCGAAGGATTCTCCGGATCCACCCGCGTCGTCCGCGCACCTGCTGCCTAACTACGACGAATTCTTCATCGGCTACCGCGACCGCAGTGCCATTGGCAAGCGGCTACGCAGTGTCAGTGCGGTGACGGGTGGAAGCACGCTCATAGCCCACGTCCTCGTCGTGGATGGCCAGCTGGTAGGAGGATGGAAGCGACGATTCGACGGCGAACGGATAACGATTGAGGCGTCCGTCCTGACCCGTCTCTCACCTGGCGAGCGGAAGCGGCTGGTAGAAGCGACCCGCGCCTTTCAGGAGTTTGCGCTGCGGGAAGTCCGCGTAACGGGCCTCTCAGCGAGGGCAGCCGCGAAATCCGCCTGATGCGGGCAACGCCACGCTGGTATTGCGGGACCAAATAGATAGAGGAGCGACATTCTTCGGAGCCCGTCATGAACTTCATGTCACTCGGTCGCGTGCTGGCGTGTTCCGTGCTTTTTGCATCGCCCATGACGGTCACCGCGCAAGCGAATCAACGAGCCGACACCGTCGTCAAGCTCGCGCAACGTCCGCTGCACCCCGGGATCGCGACGCTGATCGAAGAGTTGAGCATCGGCGTGGCGGACGGCTCCGAGGAGTACATGCTCGGCGAGATCGCTGACATCGCGCTCGGACGGGACGGGTCCATCTATGCACTGGATCGCCAGGTTCCAGCGATCAGGCACTACAACGCGCAGGGGAAGTTCATCCGCAATATCGGGCGTCGTGGGCAAGGGCCCGGCGAGTTCCGCTCCATGTCGGGGATCGCCCTCGCGCGTGACGGCCGTCTTCTGCTCTGGGACACTGGCAACTGGCGGATCAATGTGTACAGCCCGACTGGTGACATCCTCCCCCAGATCACGACGCCATCCGGAAGCAGCGGCAGCTCGATGGCCGAGTACTCCCGCGCATTGATGGTCGACACCGGCGGCAGGCTCATCACGCGAAAGATGGTCTTCAGCCGTGATATGATGAACCGGCCGACACTCTGGCTGCGCTTCGCGCCTAACGGCGCCCTCATCGATACCATCACCGCTCCTCCCTCACCCTACGAGGAGGCGACGGTGAGTGCCACGTCCGGTCGCTTCTCGGTGACGAACGCCGTCCCGTTCGCCCCCAAACGGTTCGTCACCATGAGCCCCCTGAACACCATCATTGCGGGCGTCCCGAATCGTTATGCGTTCGAGATTCACCAGCCGGGCCGGCCGGTCGTGAGCGTGCGACGGGATGTCAAGCCGGAGCCGGTGTCCCGCAGTGAACGTTCCGAGGCTCGCAAGGAGATCGAGGACCGGATGCGGAAGACCGATCCTGCCTGGAGCTGGAACGGCCCCGACATCCCCGAGACCAAACCATTTTACCATGACCTTCAGGTTGCCCTCGATGGGCGCATCTGGGTTCCGATCATTCCCGAAGTGAGCGCGCGCGTCGGCTCGATCTCGTCTGGCGGAGGTGGTGTGGGACCGGCAACCAGCCGGCCACGGGTCGAGGGTCCGACGCCACCGCCGCCTCGCCCCGCACTCTACGACGTCTTCGAACCCGACGGACAGTACCTCGGCCAGGTGCAGGTTCCTGCCAGGGTTTCTTCTGTCGTGCGTCGTGGTGATCATGTCTGGGCGGTGGCCGTCGATGAAAATGACGTGCCCCGCCTCAAGCGCTATCGGATCGCCTGGAAGAACTAGTCCGCGCGGAACGGACCGCATCGAGGAATCTCGCGCGCCGCCGGCGCGAGACCGGGATCCGGGCGCCTGACGTGAGCACGGCGATGCAGAGGCCGTTCTCGTTTGTCGTCAGGCGTTCCACGGCGTCGATGCGAACCAGCGCGCGCCGGTGCGCCCGCACAAAGCCACTGGCGCGAATCTTCTCCTCCAGCGCGCCCAGCGACTCGCGGAGGAGGTAGCTGCGATTACCTGCGCGAATGCGTGCGTAGTTGTCGGCTGACTCGATCCAGTCGATCTCGTGCAGTGGAATGACGAGGGTGCCTCGTGCGGTCGAGACGACGATCGCCTGTTCGCGGCCCCTGGATCGCAACGAGCCACGCAGTTGCTGCCGGAGGCGCTTCATTGTGGTCGCGAAGCGGGCCTGCGTCACCGGCTTGACCAGGTAATCGAGCGCTTGCGCATCAAATGCCTTGAGCGCGAACTGGTCATACGCGGTCAGGAAGACGACGGCCGGCATTCGATCTGGAGTGCGCTGGCGGATCACGTCGAATCCGGACATGCCGGGCATCTGGATGTCGAGGAAAACGACATCGGGGCGCAGCGAGTCGAGCGCGTCCAGCACTTCGGCGCCGTCGCGGCACTCGGCGACGACCGCGAAATCCGGGAAGGCGGCGATCAACTGCCGCACGCCGCGCCGGGCCGCGGGCTCATCGTCGGCAACGACGACCTTCCACTCAGCGTTGGGCAACGCCGGCCTCCAGCGCGATCTCGTGGAACGGAACGCGTAACGTCGCCGTCGTCCCGCCGGTCGCGTTAGGCTCGATGGTCAACGCTGCCGTCTCGCCGTACAGCACCCGCAGGCGCTCGCGCGTGTTCTCGATCCCATGGCCGACTGGCAGCTCGGCCGCTGTGAGTCCTGCGCCGTCGTCCACCACCACGAGCACCAGCGTCTCACCGTCGCGTCGCGCGCTGATCTGAACCGTGCCAGCTCCCGGCCGGCGGGCAATGCCATGACGGATCGCGTTTTCGACGAGGTGTTGCAGGGAGAAGCCCGGGACTGCCGCCGAATGAAGGTCCCGGTCCACCTGTATCGTCACGGTCAGGCGGTCTGGGAACCGTGCCTGTTCGATGGCAACATATTGTCGGATGAGGTCAAGCTCCTCCTCCAGCGTCACCTCACTGGACCGATGGCGGCTCAGTGTGCGCCGGAGCAGGTCGCTGAGCTGCTCTACCATTGATACGGTCCCAGGGCCATCTCCATCGCGCGCCCGCACCGCAATGGTATTCAGCGCGTTGAAGAGGAAGTGGGGATTCAACTGCGACTCGAGTGCCGCCACGCGCGCTCCGGCCAGTTGCTCCGACACTCTGGCCAGCTGCACCTCGCGCTCCTTTGCGTCTGACAGATAGCGGACCGCGTGCGCCAGAACCGCGACGCATGTATACACGATCATGCCGAATGGCAGTGTAATGAAGATCCAGCCGATGATGTCCATCGCGGCGTTGCGCACGACATCGTCGCCCAGGGTTGCCAGGAACTCGCGAAGCTGGTCGCGGCGGAACAGATAATTCAGGCCCAGCTGGAGGACCTTGCCGCCAACCGCCCATGCCACCGCGGTGAGGAACGCGAAGCCGACGTGCAGCAGGACGCGCTGCCTGACGATTGGGCGTACGACTGGCCAGCGATTGCAGACGGCAAAGATGACGGGCGCCAGGATGCCGTAAATGAGCCAATCCAGCCCGGCGAACAACAGGTCCGCAACGTTAGGCAGCGGTTCATTGCGAAGACGATGCTGGGCGATGGTGCTGGCCGTGGCAAAGATCGCCGGCGCGATCCACACGGCGGCGCCGAGCATCCACGGACGCCAGCGAAGGCGGAAGGGCACGTCACGACGCTATCCCATCATGCTGTCGGGCGCAATCCGACTGCCGTTCGCGTCCCGGAAGCAACCGCTCACGTATCGTGCCTTGCATTGCTGCCCCGGAGCGCGAACGTTGCGTGACATCGACCGACTATTTGCGTGAGGCAACGAATGAAAACGAACCTGCTGGCCGCGTTCTGCGGTCTCGTCCTGTTCGCAACGAGCTCACCCGCCCAGTCAGGCGGGCCTAACGTCCTCGAGGGATTGCGGGGAGGCTTTGACGAAGTCCATACGGCCGTCAGCAAATCAGTCGACTTGGTGCCTGCAGACAAATACACGTATCGCCCCGTTGCGACGGTCCGGACCTTCGGCGAGCTGGTAGCGCATGTCGCAGATTCCTACGCCTGGTATTGCAGCCGCGCCTCAGGCCGGGACGTCCAGTGGTCCGACGCCATCGAAAAAGGGAAGACTGACAAGGCAACCGTCACCCAGAAACTCCGCGAGTCGCTGGCGGTATGCACCGCGGCGTATGGGAACGGCAGCAGCAACCTCGGGGGCCTGATGGCGAACATCGCCCACACGAACCTGCACTACGGGAACATCATCACGTACCTGCGAATGTTGGGACTCGTGCCACCATCCAGCGGGTAATTATCAAGTACCATTTAATGGGCGCCGGTCACTGGTCGCCGGTCGCTGGTCACCATCGTCAGCCCGACCGCTGCCACCAGCGCCAGACCCGCCCCCGTGATGAAGGCAGTATCTGCTCCGTAAGCTTGCCACAACCCACCAAACAGCAGCGACGCCGGCAGCGCCGCCAGGCCGATCGTTAGGTTGTACCAGCCAAACGCCGCCCCTCGCACGCGGGCGGGGACCAGGTCGGCAACCAGCGCTTTCTCAACACCTTCCGTCATCCCGAAATACAGTCCGTAGACGACGAACAGCGCCCAGGCGTGCCACGTCTCGCTGGCGTATGCGAACCCCAGGTACACGGCGGCATACACCAGCCATCCCGCCACGATCAGCGGCCGGCGGCCCAATCGATCCGACAGCACACCGCCGGGGGTGCTCGACACTGACTTCACCACGTGCAGGACCGCCCAGAGTATGGGAACGATGGCCGCCGATACACCGAGCTCGTTCGCCCGCAGAATGAGCAGTGCGTCAGTCGAGTTGCCTAACGTGAACACCAGCAGGACGCCCAGGTAGGCCCAGAACCGGCGACTGAGGCCGGAGCGATCCAGCTTCGTCTTGTCCTTTGGCTGTACGGATTCGCGCGCCGACTCCCGGACACCGAAGATCAGTACGATCATCGCCGCCGCGGCTGGAATCGCCGCGAGCAGGAATACCGTCCGGAGCGAAACGCCGACCCATGCCAGCAGCGCGAATGCGACGAGCGGACCGGCGACCGCACCGGCGTGATCAGCTGCCCGGTGGAACCCGAAGGCACGCCCTCTTTGGGACGCGTCGACCGCGTCGGCAATCAGCGCATCCCTCGGCGCCCCACGAATCCCCTTCCCGGCCCGGTCGGCCAGTCGTATCGCCAGCACCTGCCCAACGCTTTGCACGAGACCGATGAGTGGCCTGACGACGGAAGCGATGCCGTAGCCGGCGATCACCAGCGGCTTTCGGCGTGGCAATCGGTCCGACCACCAGCCGCTCGCAAGTTTCAGGAGCGCCGCGATCGATTCCGCCGCGCCCTCGATCGCCCCGATCGCCAGTGGACCTGCGCCGAGCACGGTGCTGAGGAATACCGGCAGCAACGGATAGATCATTTCGCTCGACAGGTCCGTCAGGAGCGAAACCGCGCCGAGGGCAACAACGGTCCGGGGCAGTCGCATGCGCGAATTTACTCTGGCCTCTGGCCTCTGGCCTCCTGGACTGTTCGTTGTGTTATGCTTCGGACGATGCAGAACACCGTCCGCTCCCTCGCCGCCTCGCTTGCCCCCGTGTTCCGGCGAATCGAGGATGCGGACGAATCGGTCCTGGCCGACCAGATCGCGATTGCCCGGGTTCCGGCACCGACGGGTGGTGAAGCGGAACGTGCCGAGTTGATGGTGCGTCGCCTCCGCGCCGCGGGCCTTTGCAAAGTGGCCATCGACGCCGCGGGGAATGTCGTGGCCTCGACGCATGCCCGCGGCAAGGCGCCGATCGTCCTCTGCGCACACCTCGACACGGTATTCGATTCCCGCGATCCGGTGCCTGTCCATCGCGATGGAATCCGCCTCGAGGCGCCGGGCATCAGCGACAACGCCCGCGGGCTGGCCACACTCGCAATCCTGGCCGATCTCGCTGGCTCGGGACAACTCCCGCTCACCCGGCCGGTCCTCTTCGCCGCGACCACCTGCGAGGAAGGCCACGGCGACCTGCGTGGCGCCCGCTACCTCTTCGATACCGTAGCCGCCGACGCCCACGTCGCCGTCGCGCTGGATGGGCCCGGCGATGAGCGGATCGTGACCGCCGCGTTAGGGTGCCGGCGCTACCACATCGCCTTCCGTGGCCCGGGGGGTCACAGTTGGGGGCGATACGGCACGCCTAACGCTATTCACGCCGCGGCGGCGCTGGTTACCCGGCTCACGGGGTATGCCGCCTACGACCGGACCCGTACCGCACTCACGGTCTCCCGTATCGCCGGCGGGACCACGATCAACGCCATCCCCGCCGAAACCTGGATCGAAGTCGACGTCCGCTCGACCAGCGACGCGGAGCTCGTCCGGATCGACCAGCACGTGCGGCGCGCCACCCGCGACGCAGCCGAAGAGGAGAATGGCCGGCGGCGGCAGGATACGTCGCCGCTTTCAGTCACGTTGACCTTGATTGGCGAACGGCCGGCCGGTGAGGTCTCCATGGATCACGAGGTCGTCGCGACCGCCGCCGAAGCGACACGTGCCGTACACCGCGCGCCCGAATTCGCCGTGGCCTCGACCGATGCCAACATCCCGATGAGCCGCGGAATTCCGGCGATCGCCATCGGTGGCGGCGGTGCCGGCGGTGAAACCCACACGCTCGCCGAGTGGTTCGAGAATCGCGACGGCTCGCGTGGTGTATCTCGCGCCGCATTGCTGCTGGCCGCTCTGGCAAGTTCGCGTTAGGTACGCGTTTCCGAAGATCCCACTACATCTGGGACGCGGATTCGCGCGAAAACATTAGCGAATTCTCGCTAATCCAAAAATACCGAAGAAGTTGTGACTTGAGACGAGCTTGGGAGGCTTGAGCGGCAGCTTAGCGAAAATCCGCCATTCTTTCGCGGGAATTCGCGTCCCAAAACTCGTGGAGCTTGCCACACGCGACTACTGCCTGCGCCGCAGCCAGACCACCAACCCTCCCGCGTCGCGCTTAACTCCTCGCCCGCACCAGTCCTGCATCCGTGACGCGAGTGTTCCTGTCCAATCCTTCTGGTGATACTCGAACGCCTCGACTTCGGCTGCCATGAATGCATTGAGGGGACAATGCCGTGTAACGCAATGACCCGCGCTCTCGAATGCGCACCGAATCCAGCAGCCGAGGAATGGACGTCATCGTAATCGGGATCCATCCTTCATCAGACGTTACGTGTACGTTGAGCTGCGTCGGTTGATAGCCGATGCGCCGGATCGTGAGCTCGTAATCGCCCGTCTGGAGTGATCCGAGGACAAACTCACCGTTGCGGTCAGCGACGACGCGACGGTCACCTGGTGACATGTGAACCTGCGCGAAAGAAACGGGGAGACTGTTCTCGTCCCGGATGCGCCCCCGGATCTGGTTCTGGCTCTGTGCGTCCTTCGCGCTGGCGATGAGGAGCATCGCAGCAACGGCTGCCTGGCACATGAGACGCAGTGCATGGCGCATGCGCGCTCCGGGAACGGGATGGATCACCGCTACACCAATCTGCGCTCAATGGTCCAGGACGCCAATTGCCGGCCGACAAGCTGTGCGTCCTGATAGATGTTTGCGATCGCCCCCGTCGTGTCGTATCGCATGCCGACGAACCAGAGACCTGGTTGGTCGGCACTGGTGACGTTATCGGTCCGCATCGCAAATCCTCGCTCGTCGCGCCGGATCAGGTCACCTAACGGGTCCAGCGCAGGCGCAAATCCCGTCGCCAGGATGACCGCGTCGAACTCCTGGTGAGAACCGTCCCCAAAGACGACTCCTGTCCGGTCGAATCGATCGATGGCCCCGAGCTTCACCGTCACTTTGCGGGCGCGAATCGCTTCGATAAGGTGGAAACCGATGACCGGAATCCGTTCCAGGGCCGTCCATGGTGGGCGGGGAAGAATCTCCGAACTGATTCGAAGTTCGGAGAGCCGCCGCAGCAACGACGCGACGACCTCGCGACCCCCTTGCGGCAG
>DASRPK010000116.1:0-3790 GCA_035646395.1 Gemmatimonadaceae bacterium
CATGCGCCCGATCGTCGCCGTGTAGGAGCCGTTAGGCACGCGTTGTCCACCGCCGCCTCGCCCGCCGCCGAATCCGCCCCGGCCCGGAGCCGCCGTGCAGGACGGAACGGTCGGCGTGGTTGATGCGGCCGGAGCCGCCGTACTGTCGGCTGCGCCGGCGCCTCGTCCACCAGCGCCACCAGCTCCACCGGCTCGTCCCGGCGTCACCGGCGCGTCAGGCACCAGACCCCACGCAACACGGCGCAATCCGGGCGCCTTGTCCAACTCACAGCGGCGCACCTGCGTCCCAGCCTGGTTCTCGATCGTGAGCACAAGCTTCGCGTCCGCCGGCAGTGCCTGCGCGACATGATACGTGAACACCGCTCCAAAGGGCGGATTCAGGACCTGCCAGTTGCCGGACAACGTCCCGATCCCCGCGCTCCCCGCCGGTCCCAGCCCTGACGAATTGAACGAGTAGGCATGGCGAAGCGGGAACAGCCGCGCCTCTTCCGCGAGTGCCGCCGGCGTCACTTCGCGTAAGGCACTGTAGTCGTCGAGGATGTAGAAGCCACGACCGAACGTCGCGATCACCAGGTCCGTCTCGCGCTTCTGCACGTGCATGTCGCGCACCTGGATCGACGGCATGCCGCCACGCAGGGCACTCCAGTTCGTGCCACCGTCGACGCTGACGAAGACCCCGAACTCCGTGCCCGCGAACAGCAGGTTGCCGTTCACGTGATCCTGCACGACCGTCCACACGTTGTGCTTTGCCGGCAGGTTGCCGCTGATGTTCGTCCATGTGCGACCGCGGTCACTGCTGCGTACGATGTACGGCTTGTAGTCGCCCAGGTGCCAGTTGTTGAGCGAAACGAAAATGGTGTTTGCGTCTCGCGGCGAGGCGAAGACGTCGGTGACGTACGTGAAACGAGGGACACCCGGGAACTCGTCGATGCGCCGCCAGTTCTTTCCGCCATCCTCGGTGACCTGAACGAGGCCGTCGTCGGTGCCGACCCAGATCAGGCCTTCCAGCACGGGCGACTCGTCCATCGTGACGATGTTGCTGAGCGCCGTCGTGGATCCGTTGAGGGCGACCGAACCCGCCGGCCAGACCTTCCCCATGATCGGGAGCGTGTCGCGGTTCAGGTTGCGCGAAAGATCAGGGCTCACACGCACCCAGCTGTCGCCGCGATTGTCACTTCTATAGAGGAACTGGCTGCCGAAGTAGAGCCGTGTGGAGAGATGGGGACTGACCATGAGCGGGGCGTCCCAGTTCCAGCGGTCGGCCGGCCCCGCACCGCGGCCTCCACCACGCCCGGCCGGCGCGCCACCTTGCCGCCCTGCCGTGGAATCCGGCGTGCCACCGCGGCCGCCACGACCGCCGCTTTCGTCATCCTGGACGACGGCCTGCTGCGGATTGGGACGGATGCCGGTGCCACGACCTTCTCGCACGTCATAACGAGAGAGTCCGCCGTTCTGCGATTCGGCGTAAATGAAGTTCTGGTCTTCGGGGTCGCCGCGCGTCTGGAAGCCGTCACCACCGGCCACGATGAACCAGTCGCTGTTGCGAATGCCCCAGGGGTGCGTGGTCCGCGACGGCCCACACATCGAGAAGTTGTCCTGGGTGCCGCCACACACCCGGTAAAACGGCTTCGCGTTGTCTGCCGAGGCACGGTAGTACTGCGTGATCGGAAGGTTTGCGAAGAAGCGCCAGGTGGCGCCGTCGTCGTACGACTCGTACAACCCGCCATCGTTGCCTAACAGGAGATGGTTCCGGTCAGCCGGGTCGAAGGTGAGGTCGTGATGGTCGACGTGGACGGGGTTGAAGTTCTGCGACGGCTGGCCCTGGTCCCACCCCGGGCTCGCCCAGGTCGCGCCGAAGTCGCGCGACCGTGAAATGTTGGTCGCCACCGAATACATCGTCCCCGCACGCCGTGGGTCGATGAAGATCTCCGAGTAGTACTGACCCGTACCGTTGGAGAACCAGCTTTCGTTTTCGCCGAGTGTTACCGACGTGCCGGCGCAATTCGTATTGAGGCTGTCCGCGACCCCACCACCACGCCCACCGCGGCCTCCCTGCGGCGGACCGCCCGCTCGGCCTCCACCCGCACGTCCGGGCGGATTCTGAGTCTTGCCATAACGAGTCCAGCTCGCGCCGCCGTTGGTCGACTTGTAGAAGCCCTGTCCACCCTGCCCTTCGATGAGCGCGTACACTTCGGTCGGATTGCGGCGGCCTTCAATCGCCAGTGCAATGCGTCCGATGTCGCACTTCGGGAGGCCGCTGGTCAGCTTCGTCCAGGTGCGTCCGCCGTTTGTCGACTTATGGATTCCGGCCTCGCGACCGCCGCCGATCGCCTGTCCAACATGACGCCGGCGCTGGTACGCCGACACGAAGAGGACATCGGGATTTTTCGGATCGAGGACGATGTCTGTGACACCGGTGTTTTCGCTGATCGTCAGGACGGCGCTCCACGTGCTGCCGCCGTCGGTGGTCTTGTACAAACCTCGTTCGCCACCGGCCGAAAACAGCGGACCCTGCGACGCGACGTACACGACGTTCGAGTTCCGCGGGTCGATCACGATCTTCCCGATGTGCTCCGACGTCTCGAGCCCGACACGCTTCCACGTCTTGCCGGCGTCGGTCGACTTGTAGACCCCGTCACCAAAATGGGCGCTGCGCTGGCTGTGGTTTTCGCCGGTGCCTAACCAGATGATGTTCGAGTTCTTCGGGTCGATGACAACGCAGCACAGGTTGAAGGACGGTCCTTCGTCGAAAATCGGCTCGAACGAGATCCCCCGGTTCACCGTCTTCCATAGGCCGCCGAAGGCCGTGGCGACGTACCAGACGTTCGTGTCTCTCGGATCGATTTCGACATCGGCGATACGGCCGGTGACGAATCCAGGGCCGATCGACCGCCAGGCGATCCCCTTCAGCTTGTCCGGATCCAGTCCGCCGTTCTGCGCCTGCAGGGTCGACGGGATGAGCGTCGCGAGAACGAGCGTCGCGAGAAGCCTTCCGAAAAGTGCTCGCATGATGAAAACCGGCGGAGTGGGGGCCACAAACCAGGCGGCAAGGCGCAAAAGCGCCTTGCAGTGCCAAGGCCTACGGCGTTTTCTTGGCAGTGCCGGTGAAACTATGCGGCGTACCTCGGCCCGCCAGCGTAACGTGGTGGCCCGTGGACGAATCGTCGAACCGGCAATTCACCGAGACCCTCACGCCGTCATGACGTCAAAGCGCGAAGAACGGAAGCAACGGTCAGAAGCCGAGCGGATTTATCGCGAGCAGTCCAAACGCGCGCAGGCGATGCGCAAGCGATTCTTCCTGGTTGCGGGCGTCCTGGTCGTCGGCGCCGCCGTCTGGTTCGGCTTCTCGAAACGCCAGCAGTCCGGCCGCGTCTGGTCAGCGGCGCACGGACATTGGCATGACAAGTAGGGCAGAGGCCAGGTACGTTAGGTACTCTCGTCAACCGAGTGCGTCATAGCTCAGTCGTACGGCATGGTCCTACACTGGAAGTGGGATGTGGGATGTGGGATGTGGGAGAACCCAACATCTGATCTGATCAGATCACGTCATCAGGTTCCTCCCACATCCCACCTCCCACCTCCGCTATCCACGCACTGCTTAGCGTGAGTCAATCACGAAACCAACGAAACATCGACCTGATTATCGTAGAACGTCGCGCCCCCGCCGAGGTCCGTTTCCCGCTGGCTCGTCGTTTCGTTCGCGTTCCGCCCGTCGGACGTGAGCTTCGTCCACCACACCGACGGCGCCCACACGACACCGCGGCGGATCCCCTCGTCCACACGGGCGATC
>DASRPK010000117.1:0-2159 GCA_035646395.1 Gemmatimonadaceae bacterium
ACAAACACCCTCCCAAGGTCATTAAGCGCGCCCCGCAACAGCTGCACCTTGCGTTGGTTGCACGATCCAGCGTCGGTCCCGAGTTGTGTTGCCAGCTGGCTGAGGGTGGTCGCGCGCTGCGGCCCCGTTGCGCGCTCGGCACGTGAAATTGTCTGTCGTATCGAAGTGATCCTGTCCGCGCTCAAGCACCTCGATCGCTCGAGTTGATCGACGTACGCCTTGGCCAGCGGGAAACTCGGCGGCCACGCAATCTTCGGTTGCCCCTGCGCGTTCAGGTGAGTCCAGCGCACCGTTTTGGCGGCGTCGATCTCATTCTGCGTCAGATGTTCGCTTGGCACCAACTCGGCGACGTCCATGCCGCGAGCGATCTCGGAGCTGTAGATGGCTCCGTTGTACCAGTACGCCGACCACGAGCCGCCACTGACCAGCCGGGTCGAGTCCACTGGGCCGCGATCGAACGACGCGATCTCGATGGGATTGGATGGATCGGTCCAGTCAAAAACAGAAATGCCGCCTTGATACCATCCCTGGATCATCACGTCGCGGCCCGGAATCGGGATGAGCGACCCGTTATGCGCGACGCAGTTCTCGTTCGCTGTTTGCGCGGCGGGGATCTTGTAATAGCTCTTGAAGGCCAACTTCCGGTTCTCGATTGTGAAGATGGCGTTCCCGCCCCACTCCTTCTTGTCGGTGGCGCGGCAACGCGGCGCCCGCCCACCCCCCCACTCATCGGTGAACAGGATACTCGTGCCGTCGTTGTTGAACGTCGCCGAGTGCCAGAACGCGAAGTTCGAGTCGCTGGCGGCGTCGATACGCACCGGATTTACCGGATCACTGATGTCGAGCAGCAGGCCATGGCCTCCGCACGCGCCGCCCGCCAGGCCAAGCGACGGATACACCGTGATGTCGTGACACTGCCGTGTCGCCGAAATCGGCGACACGCCCGGGATAACGTTTGTTGGCGCCATGTTGCGATCAACGATGGCCTGGAGATTCGCCCGCAGCGTGGCGCTGTCCGCGGCCGTGGGTTCGCCCGTGCCGCCGCGTGCGCTCACGATCGTATCGAGCTGGGCTTCAACGAAGTTGTCGCCAAGCAGGATATCCTTGCCTGTGGTAGGGCTCCTGGCGATGAACCCGACGCCCGTGCGCTTCGCCGTCTCGAGCGCGCGCAGCGCGCTGAGGCTGTCCTCGAGTGCGGCACCGTGTACGACGGGAGCGCGGAGACCGGCGAAGATGTTTGTGCGGCTCACGATCTCGGCGCGCTCGGGGTTCGCGACCGGCACCTTGATGACCTCGATCCGCCAGAGCGACGAATTCGGATCCTGGTCGGGCGTCTGGCGCACGCACCCGGGAAGTTCGTTAGGCGACCTGACGCTGGATGAGCCGGAGACGTAGATGTAGATGTTGTCGCGGTCCTTCGGATCCTCGAGGACGGTGTGCGTGTGCGAGCCGCGACACGTCTGGACGTTCTTCACCAGCCGCGGGTTGCGGATGTCGCTGATGTCGAAGATGCGCACCCCGCGCATCCGGTCCTGACTCACGGTGTCGCGAACGCCGCCCGGCTTGCAGTCCACGCGACCGTCTCGTGCCTCGGCCGACATGAACAACAGGTTCCTGTAGACCGAGACGTCGTTCTGTGAGGCGGGGCAGGTGTAGGCGGTCACCAGCACCGGCGATGCCGGGTTGCTGATGTCCCAGATCACCGGGCCGTTGTAGTTCCCCTGAATCGCGTAGTTGCCCACGAATGCGAGATCAGAGTTGGTAATGCCAAGGAACCCGCTCGGTGACACCGCCTTGGCCACCACCTTCAAGTTGGAGACTGCCTCGCCGGCGTTCAGGAGACCGGCCTTGAGACCGACGCGCGGATCTGTTGGAGGAACGTCCGTCTGCGGTGGCGTGGTCCGACCGCAGGAACAGAGCGCGACGAATATCGCGATGATTGCCGAGCGGTTTACTGACATGGGAGGGAGGGAGAGGGGGAGGGGGAGGGGGACACCTACAACTCCAGCAGCATCTGGCGCATGCGGGCGATTTCCGCTTCCTGGTCGATCTCGACGTCGTTGGCGAACTGGAATACGCTTTCGTCCTGGCCGGCGCCCTGCGCGCTGAACAACTCGCGTACCATCGTGATCGCACCCTGATGGTGCTGGATCATGAAG